>CALCIC010000923.1 GCA_937907405.1 uncultured Isosphaeraceae bacterium
ACCCTCATCCGGCCGTCCCGGCCCGACCCCACAAGTGGGGTTCCCCCCGCTCCCGAGGGGAGAAGGGAGTCGCGCCTCATCCAGCGAAACAGTACATCATCAAAACCCGCGCGTCGGGCTGGTAGTTCGGCCGTCGTGAATTCCCGAGCCGGCGCTCTTGACCCGGCTTCCGGGCCGGCCGGCGCACCGCCTTCGAGCGGATCAACGGGGCTCGCCGTCGCGCTTCATATCAGCGTCAGCCGCCGTGTCGCCTGACGGAGGAACCATCGGAGCCCGCGCCTTCTTCGCAGGAGCCGCCCTCGCCGCGGCTCGCGCGGCGCGCACCCTGGGATTGTGGTGATCAATCACCGACGGCGTCAGCAGCGACGCCAGGACGACGGCGATTGCGAGGATGGTCACGATCTCCAGTCCGGTCAGGCCCGCGACGAATATCGGGACCAGCATCCCGATCGCGAGGACGGTCGCGACCCCGAGGGGCGTCTCGTTCGGGAAGTTGAACGGCCGGACGAGGGCGAAGGCCAGGGCCGAAACGAGCACGGCGGCCATCAGCCTGGCGATCGAAAATCGAACGCGAACATTCGCCGTCATCGACATCCTCTCGACGTCCTCGGCGCCTTCGTCTCGATCATTGCTTCGACCGCGCCTGCGTTTCGGCCAGCAGCTTGCGGAGCTGGTCGAGGACGTCGGGGCGGTCGGCGGCGACGTTTCGGGTCTCGCCGGGGTCGGCCTCGAGGTCGTAGAGCTGCGGGGCCGGGTCGTTGCCGAGTTCGACGTTGGTATTAACACTCACTTTCCGACCGTTCGAGGCTGGGATGAACTTCCACTTGCCTCGGCGGACGGCGAGGGTTCCGCCCTGTTCGATCAGCGATTCGCGGCCGACGGGGTCGTCGCCGAGGAGGGCGGGAAGGTGGTTGCGGCTGTCGACGGCGGTCGATTCGGGCCCGAGCGCGGGGGCGCCGGCCAGGGCCCCGAGGGTCGCGACGAAGTCGACCTGGCTGAACAGGGCCTTCGAGACGCCCGGCTTGATCCGGGCCGGCCATCGGGCGATCATCGGCACGCGGGTGCCCCCCTCGAACTTGCTGTACTTGCCCCCCCGGAACGGCCCGGCCGGCTTGTGGTCGCCGAGCTTCTCGACCGCGTCGTCCTTGTAGCCGTCGTCGACCACCGGGCCGTTGTCGCTGGTGACGACGACGAGCGTGTTCTCCGTCAGGCCGTTCTCGTCGAGCGTCTTCAACACCTCGCCGACCGACGCGTCGAACTCGACGATCGCGTCCCCCCGGGGACCCATCCCGCTCTTGCCGACGAACCGAGGGTGCGGCACGCGCGGGACGTGGACGTCGTGGGTCGCGAAGTAGAGGAAGAACGGCCCGGCCTTGCTCCGCTTGATGAAGTCGACGGCCTCGCGGGTGAACGTATCGGCGACGTCCTCGTCGTGCCAGAGCGCGGCCTTCCCCCCCTTCATGTAGCCGATCCGACCGATCCCGTCGACGATCGCCATGTCGTGGCCGTGGCTGGCCTGCATCCGGAGCAGTTCCGGGTTGGCCTTGCCGGTCGGCAGGCCCTCGAAGGGGCGGTCGTAGCGGACCTCGATCGGGTCGGACGGGTCGAGGCCGACGATGCGGCGCCCCTTGACGAAGACGCAGGGGACGCGGTCGGCGGTCGCCGCCATGATGAAGCCGTCGTCGAACCCGACCTCCAGCGGACCCGGCTTGATCTCGCCGTTCCAGTCGATCGGCCCGGCGCCCGCGCCGAGCCCCAGGTGCCACTTGCCGGACGCCCCGGTCCGATACCCCGCCTGCTTCAACACCTTGGGGAGCGTCGTCCCCTTGGCGTCGATGATCAGCTTGGCGTCGCCCGGCAGGATGCCCGTCCCCTGCTTCCGCCAGGGGTACGCGCCGGTCATGAGCCCGTACCGCGACGGCGTGCACGTCCCCGACGTCGCGTGCGCGTCGGTGAAGTTCAGCCCCTCCCTCGCCAGCCGGTCGAGGTTCGGCGTCAACCCCGGCGGCTTGAGCCCGTTGCAGCCCACGTCGCCGAACCCCAGATCATCCGCATAGATGAATACGATGTTCGGAGCCGCCGCCGAGGCTTCCGCCGAGACGAGGCCGCAAAGCGCGACGAGGCGCATGATGGCGAGGCGAATCGAGCGGTTCATGGCGCGCGGCTCCGCTGTGGGATTTCGGTTCGATCGCGACGGCTGGAAACCGTCACCATAGCCGAGCCGCCGTACTCGCGAAAGGGGCCGGCGCGGGGGCGTTCGGGGCCAAAATCGGACGTGGGACGGCCGCCCTCGGCTGTCCATGGCCGATTGAAGTCGACCGTCGGCCTCAGTATGATCGGCTGGCCGCGAGCAAGACGCGGCGAGACAGCCCTGAACGCACGGAGAAGCCCCATGGAGTTCACCACGATCAAGATCGCCGGGGCCGACGCGCTTCGGGTGCTCGACGAACACCGCGCGCGGTATCCCGCCACCCGGCAGTATCCCTTCCTGATCGGCGACGCCGAGGACCTGGAGATGCTGGAGGAATACACCGAGGACGAGGCGGTCGACCCCGCCGAGGTCCTCCGCGCCTCGCTCGACGTCGACCCCGTCGCCTGGATCGCCGAGCGCCGGGCGAGCATCGAGGAGGACTCCGACGGCTGGGACGACGCCGAGATCGTGGGCGAATGGCCGGACGGCGAGGTCGGCGACATGGAAATCGGCCTTCACAAGGACGTGGTCACCGGCGCGATCAAGCCCGCGGTCTACCTGGGGCTCGCGACCGTCGACGAGCCGTGGCAGCTCCCCGCGATCCTGAATTACGGGAACTGGAACGACTGCCCGCCGCCCGAGGTCCATGCCGCCTTCCACCGCGATTGGCTCCGAAGGTACGGCGCGGAGATCGTCGGCATGTCGAACGACGTCGTGCAGTGCCTCGTCAAGAATCCGCCCCGCGAGCGCGACGCCGCGATGGAACTGGCATGGGAGCAATACCGGTACTGCTCCGACATCGTGGAGCAAGGCTGCGGGTCGATCGCCAACCTCGCCGCCACGCTGCTGGATTCGCCGTGCTGGTATTTCTGGTGGGATTAGCGCCGCTCACTTCGGGGTTACACACCGAAAGAGCCGAATTCCCTTCTCCCCTCCGCGGGAGAAGGTGCCCCGAAGGGGCGGATGAGGGGGACGCCGACGGCCGTCGCGCCCCCTCATCCGGCCGTCCCGGCCACCTTCTCCCGCGAGGGGAGAAGGGATGTTTGCGTCATCTTGTTTTGATTGTTGTATGCAAATCGATTGCAAACCGCTGTGGTCGTGGACGTCCGGCGATCGACTCACGGCGCGATCGCGAACACGCGGGCGGGGAAGCCCGAGCCGCCGACGAGTTTGGGGAACGCCGACACGACCACCGCGCCGAATTCGGGCGTCCGATCCAGGTTCGTAAGCAGTTCGATCTGATAGGCGTTGCGGCCCAGGACGTACGCCTCCAGCGCGTAATCGCCCTTGCTCGTGGCCGAGCCCGGGTCGGTGTCGATCGTCTCGTGGCCCGAGGCCGTGACCTTGCGGACTTCATAGAGGCATTTCAGGACTTCCAGGCTCCAACCGGGCGTGTGCGGGACGCCGTCGGCGTCGAGGTTGCGGAAGGCGTCGGCGTCGGGCCAGCGCTTCGACCAGTCGGTGCGGAGGGCGACGAACGACCCGGCCGGGATCGCGCCGTGCCGCTCTTCCCAGGCCCTCACGTCGTCCATCGTCGGGACGTAGTCGGGGTCTCTCCGCACGGCCTCGTGGACGTCGAGGACGACCAGCGGCAGGACCATCTCGCGGACTTCGATCTGATCGACGGTCCGCAGCCCCTTGACGAAGTGCGCCGGGGAGTCGACGTGCGTCCCCCAGTTGCCCGCCAGACTGTACCGCTGGATGAAGAAGCCCGAGCCCATCGAGCCCTCGCCGGGGGCGTGGCCGTAAAGCGTCTCGACCTCCATGTCCGGCAGCCCCTTCCAGTGCGGGACCCCGGGGCCGAACGGATGCGTCAGGTCGACGAACCGCCCGGCTTGAAGCCGCTCCAGCGCCTCCAGCAACGGCGGCCTCGCAACGTTCGGCGCGTCCCCCCCACGCGCCCAGATCATCGCCCCCCCCGCCCCCAGCAGGATCGACGCCAGGATGAACAAACCTCGAACCTCGACGCGGCTCATGACGGACCTCCGGGTTGGGTTCTTGAATCCTCCTCGGCCGGGAAATATCGTACAGGAACGGCCCCGTCTGTTTGCGCGCGTCGCGTCCCGTCACGGGGACGCCGGAAGGAGCGGCACGTCGATGATCGATCTCGACCGATTCTGGATGGACCAAGGCGACGATCGCATCGACGTCGACGTCGACGTCGATGGGGACAAGGACGGCCCGGGGGCGACGCCGGACGAATTGGCGGCCTGGGAGGCGGTCCACGGCGTCCGCTTGCCCGAACCGCTGCGCGCGGCCCTGGCGATCCGCAACGGCGGCCGGCTCCGGGACGTCCCCCTCGACGTTCATCCGCTCGATCGAATCAGGCCGGTCGACGAGGACTTCCGCGAACACGCCTACGTCGAGGAGGAGGTCGAGGACTGGGACCTGGTCTTCGAGTTCGCCGAGCACGCCGAGGTCGACCTGGGCTTCCTGCTCGACTTCAACGCCAACGGCCCCCGGGGAGAGCCGAGCGTCGCCACTTTCACGCACGGAGACGTCGAGGTCGAGCCGGCGGCCGACAGCTTCGCCGAGTTCATGGCCGCGCAGGTCGAGACCGACGAGGCGCCGGCCGTCGACTGGACCGAGACGATCGACGCGCCGGACCTGCTCGCCCGCGAGGTCGTCGAGGTCGCCGACTGGGGCGGGGCGTCGTTGCGACTCGAACAGGTGCTCGTCCGCCGCGGCGGCGGCCTGGTCTTCTACACCCGGCAGTCCGCCGCGACGACCGTGGAGCTGACCCGCACCACGCTCCCCGGGCCGATCGTCGCCGGCCTGGCGAGCATCAACGCGTACCGCCCGCCCCCCGACGCCACGCTCGCGCTTCACCTGCAATCCGAAGAACTCGACGGGATCGTCTACCTCGCGTCCTCCCGATCGGGCGACGGCGGCTGGAAGAATTCGGAGACCCGCGGCGCGCCCTGCTACGTCGCCTTCGAGTCGGCCGATCGCGCGCGGCTCGAAGCGCTGCGGTCGACCGTCCTCGGCGCCGACGCGCACGTCGCCGAGAGCCGGCAGGCGAGCCAGGACGCGATGAACGCGAAGCTCGCCGCCATGACCCCCGAGGATCGCACGGCCGCCCTGTTCCAGGCCGCGACGGAGCTGGCGGGCGAGACGCCCCCCCTGGACCTCGGCGCGACGCCGGATTCCGGCTTCCACGGGCTCACGTCCCTCTCCGAGATCCTCAGGCGGAAGATCGCCGAATCGGCTGAAGCCGCCGGCGACGACAGTGAAACCCCGGGCGAGAAGTAGAGCCGGCGCGAGCATCCTTCTCCCCCGGGGAGAAGGGATTGGGCTCGTCCAGCACGCGATTCATTTTAGATCCCCCAGGAGTCGACCCATGTCTGAAACGATCGATCCAGCCGCCGCCACTCGGTCCCAGCACGGATGCGCGGCGGGGACCGACCACGACCGCGAGGTTCCGGAGATCGACCTGCTGAGCCCGCTGACGATCCGGGGGGTGACGCTGCGCAACCGGATCGTGATGTCGCCGATGTGCCAGTATTCCGCCGAGGAGGGGATGGCGAACGACTGGCACCTCGTCCACCTGGGGAGCCGGGCGGCGGGGGGCGTCGCGCTGGTGGTCGTCGAGGCGACGGCCGTGACCCCCGAGGGCCGGATCTCACCCGGCGACCTGGGGATCTGGACCGACGCGCACGTCGAGCCTCTGGCGCGGATCGCCCGGTTCGTCGAGTCGCAAGGGGCGGTCGCCGGCATCCAGCTCGCGCACGCCGGCCGCAAGGCGAGTTGCGACCCGCCGTGGAATGGGGGGGCGCGGCTGACGACGGTGGAACAGGGGGCCTGGGGGGTCGTCGCCCCCAGCCCGATCCCGTTCCACGACGGCGAGCCGACCCCGACGCCCCTCGACGAGGCGGGGATCGCCGGCGTGGTCGCCGCGTTCGAGGCGGCCGCCCGACGGGCGCTCGCGGCCGGGTTCCGGGTGATCGAGATCCACTCGGCCCACGGCTACCTGCTGCACGAGTTCCTCTCGCCCCT
>CALCIC010000924.1 GCA_937907405.1 uncultured Isosphaeraceae bacterium
CAGAGCACGACCGTCAACGGGGGCCAGGTGCCGTCGATCGTCGAGCGCAGCGCCCGCACCGTGGTCGAGCTTCGCGAGGGGCAGACGCTGGCGATCGCCGGCCTGCTCCAGCTCACGACCGGCGCGGCGACCACCCGGGTGCCGGGGCTCGGCGACTTGCCGATCCTGGGGCCCGCCTTCAGCTTCAACACGATCTCCACGATCGAGACCGAGATGATCATCCTGGTGACGCCCGAACTGGTGGCGCCGCTGGACCGCGACGAAGTGACCGAGGCGCCCGGCGATCGGGTGAATCAGCCGAGCGACGCGGAGTTCTACTTTCTGGGCCGGATCGAAGGGAAGCTGGCGACCGAGTTCCGGGCGACCAAGGCCGAGCAAGACCCGCTCAATCTGATGAAGCATTTTCAGAGCGAGCGCGAGTGGGTCATCGGCCCGCACGGCTACGCGGATTGAACCGCCCTGGTCGGCGGACGAATCGAGCTCAATATCACGATCGACGACGGCGGGGAGGTTGGGATGATGCGCGAGCGGCTTGGTGTCTTGGCGTGTACGACCGGAGTGGTGATCCTCGGCCTGGCCGAGGGGGGGGCGCTGGGCCAGTCGCCGGCTGCGCCGGATTCCCGGCAGCCGGTCTGCAACCGCAAGGGGGTGATGCACCGGATGTGGCATCACGCGGCGCATGCGGTCCACGATCGGTTCATCGGCGATCCCGACACGTTCCGCGAGCCGCCGCTGGGCTCGTACGTCCGTGAGCAGTTCGCCATGCAGGCGAGCAAGGCCGACCAGCATCGTTTCATGCTTTACCAGAGTGATTTCCTCCCCGGCGAAAACCGGTTCTCTCCCACGGGGGCCTCGCGGTTCAATCTGATGTACGGTCGGATGCCGGGCTGGATCGGGCCGATCACCGTCGAGTGGACGCCCGACGATCCGGAGCTTGCGAAGTCGCGTCGTCAGGCGGTGCTCGCGGTCCTGGCCGAATCCGGTCGTCCGCTGCCGGCCGACCGGGTGGTGATCGGCCCGTCGTTCTACCCAGGGGAAATGGGGGTCGAGGGGGTCAACAACCAGGGCAACATCCTCTACCGAAGCCAGTCGGCCGCCCAGCAGTTTTCGCTTTCGCCCCAACTCGGGCTCTCGGCCTTCAGCAGTGGAGGAAGCCAATGACGACCGACCGAGCCCGACGACGACGTCGACGTCGACGACTCCATTATGTTTGCTGCGCTCTGGGCGCTCTGACGCTGCTCGGCGGCTGTCGATCGAGCGAGCTGTTGCGGTCGGCTCAGCCCGAGCTCGCCCCGCCGCAGGCGCCGATCGAGTCCGGCCCCTCGACCGTTTCGGTCGACCTCGGCCGGCGCGACGGCGTCGACCCCACGTTCACGGCGGAACCGACCGAGGCGCAGCGTCTCAACGTCCATATGGATCTCGGCAAGGTGTTCGAGAAGCAGGGGAATTTCGAGGCCGCGTTGCTTGAGTATCAAGAGGCGCTCGCGGTCGCCGAGCGCGGCGGGATCGGCAAGACGAGGTCGCGCGACGAGGCGTTGGTTCATCGTCGGATGGGCAACGCCCTCGACGGGCTTGGACGGTTCCCGCAGGCCGAGGTCCATTACAAGAAGGCGATCAAGCTCGATCCGCACAACGTCAAGATGTGGAACGACGCCGGCTACAGCTACTACCTGCAAGGACGGTGGGCCGAGGCCGAGCAGACGTTCAACACCGCGTCGAAGATGGCGCCCGGCGATGTTCGGATCAAGACCAACCTCGGCCTCACGCTGGCGGCGATCGGCCGCACCGAAGACGCGCTGGCGTTGCTCAGCCAGTACAGCGGCGACGCGATCGGCCACGCCAACCTCGGGTACCTGCTGGCGGCGACGGGCCAGAAGGACCTGGCCCGTCGCGAGTACGAGAAGGCCCTCGCCATGCGTCCGCAGCTCGACCAGGCGAGGCGGGCGCTCGACCAGCTCGCGCGGTCGTCGCAGTCCGACCGGATGCTCGCCGAGGCCCCCCCGTTGCCGACGATCGATCTCTCGGAATTCCCCCCGCCGTCGCTGGCGGACCTGGATGCGGACTCGTCGCCCGAGGACGTCGAGGTGAGGCGGACGGCCGCCGTCCGCGCCAAGATCCCGCCTCCGCGCGCGTTCGGAACTCCCGGCGTCAGTCCTTGATGCGTCGACATGTGATGGTGCGTCCTGGTGTGAATCGTAGTGAGAAAGGAGCGGTCGAGGCGGGATCGACCTGGGGGTCGTCGACGCTCCACCGGCCGTCGGGGGGCCAGATCAGGAGCTTCTCGCCGTCGACGACGCGGGGGGTCAGGTGGAGTTCCTCGGAGGACGCGGCGACGTCGAGGACGCACCCCCGGACCTGAATCCGGGTCACCGTCAGCGAAGGCCAGTCGGCCGGCAGCCGCGGGTTGATCCGCAGGCCGTCGGGACGGGGTTCGACCCCCAGGAACCCATAGATCATGACTTGTGGGACGAGCACGCTCTCCATGAATTCGTTGTCGAAGCCCAGGCCTCCAGCCGGGCCGCCCCCTTGGAGCGTGCCTCGGCCGGGCTTGGAGTAGTAGGCTCGGTATCCCCCTTCGGATTGGACCTCGCCGAACCAGTCGATCACCGCGCGGAGCCGCCGCCAGGCGTCGTCGGGGCCGAGCGTCCGGAGCCGGGCCATGACGTCGAAGTACGTGAAGCCGAGCACGCCGCCGCCGTCCTGGACCTGGTTCCCCCAGGGGATCGACTCGGGGCTCGACCAGGCCCAGACGTAGGTCTCGACGTTGCGCCTGGTGGTTGATCGAGGGCCGAACCGCCAGTGGTAGACGTCGGCGCCTTGCGACGTATCGCCGGCGACGATCCGGCGGCCGTCGAGCCAGTCGTAGATCCGTTTCGCCTGTGCGTCGGTCGCCAGGCCGTAGGCGACGGCCTCGGTGTTGACGAACACGAAGCCGTAGTCGTACGCCCGGCCGTCGCGATCGCGCCAGCCGACGAACCGGCCCGTCTCGTCGTTCCAGAACGTCTCGCACGCGCGAGCGCGGACCTGTTCGGCGAGCCGGGAGAGCGCGTCGGCGTCGAACGGCTCCCCCTCGATCGGGATCGCCCAATCGGGATGCGCGGCGGCCTCGCGCTCGATCGCGGCGAACGCGCGAAGGGCGTCGTACAGATAGATCGTCGCCAGCGCGTCGTCGCCGCCGAACGGCATCAAGTCCCAGTAGTTGTTCCCCACGCCTCGGCCGACGAGCAGCGACTTCTTCCCGTCCTTGCCGAACGCCAGGCCGCTGGTCCCTTCGTGACCGATCCAGGGGACGCGGACGAGGTGATGCTCGTTCACGCCGAATTCCTTGATCGCGTATCGAAGAGCCGCGCGCATCTTGCCGACGTTCGATTTCAGGAACGGCAGGTCGGTCGTCCATGCGAAGTACTCGGCCGACCCTCGGATGAAATTGACGTTGGTGATCGGGTGCCGGGTGTCGATCGCCGAGATCAGCGACTTGAGGGTCAGCGTCGCCCCCTTGGCTCGATCGAACGCGAATCGGAGCCGAGTCAGCGTTCCGTCGTAGCCGGGTTCCCTGTGCAGCGGAATGTTCGCGAACCGAAGGCCGTCCGATTTCGAGAGCCGGTCGAACGGGGCGTGGCGGTCCGCCTTCCATTCGGTTTCGCCGTTCAACAGCCACGAGACCGACGGCCTGGCGTCTTCTCCCAGCCCGCGCGCGCCCCATTCCAGGCGGACGAACGGGGCGGAGAGCGTTCCGCAGAGGAACGGCGGGGTGGTCACGGTGACGCCGTCGGCGGTCGCCCGCAGGTCGAGCCCGCGCTCGCGGGAGAAGCCGGCGACCTCGGCTCCCTTGATCTCCCAGCCGTCGGTGCTGGTCAGCGGCTTCAGGTCGTACAGGCCGACGCCGTAGGCCTCGTGGGCCGTTGAGAAGTACCAGCCGAACCCCTTGGCCTGTTTGAACGTGGGGAACGGCCAGCCTTCGCTGTGGGCCAGGCCTCGGTGCTGCTGCATCGAGATATAGCCCTCGGCGTCGATCGGCCGCGCCAGGAAGACGCCGCGGTACCGCGACCGCGCCGGCTCGGCCTTGGGCTGATCTCCGGTCGCCGCCCAGAGGGTCGCGTGCGGCAGCCAGGCGTCCCAGAGCGTGCAGTTCGTGAACGCCCCGCGATGGTGGAGCAGGAACATCTCCTGGAGCCTCGCCATCGCGGCTTCCTGGCCCGGCACGATGAACCGGGGAAAGTCGTCGCGCGGCGCCGGGGGCCCGTCGGCTCCCGTTAAAGCGGCGAGAACCAGGAAGATCGGCAGCGCCAGACGGATCGGTTGTTTCATCAGGATCGCAATATCAGGTGCAATAAGATTCATTCGTAAATTCCGCGGATT
>CALCIC010000925.1 GCA_937907405.1 uncultured Isosphaeraceae bacterium
AGCCCCTCCCGGCGCCCTGAGCCGATCGCCGGAAACTTTTCAGAAGAACCCAAACCCGCAGGGGGCGGCATCGCGGTCGTCCCATGTGCTCGCCACCGATTCGGAGTGTCGCTCCGAATCCGGCGCCGTCGCGACCGCATCGACTTTCGGGGCGAACGAACCCAAATTGGCGCGCGGACGCAAGTCCATTTTTCAACAGTCTTTAGGATCTAGAAATCGTCATAACGCCCGGCGCGAACGAAGCCAATCGTCATGGTTTCGGGAGGGTCGGGAAAGACGGAATGCGGGTGCGGGAAACGCGGCGTCGGCCGCAATCGTCGACGAACAAAGCCAACGGCGGCCGCGCGGTCGTTTCGACGAGCGAAGCCAATCTCAACGACCGACCGGATCTTCGGTCGTCGGACTTCGGGGCCGGTCGCCCCGCGGACGCATGCCCGTCAGTCTCCCTGGTAGGGGGAGGTCTGCCATCCCCGGAGGTGGTCGTCCATGGCTTTCACGTACTGAGCTCGAGGGTAGAAGTAGAGGGCGAAGGCGATGCCGACCGCCGCGCCGCCGACGTGGGCGAGGTAGGCGACGCCTCCGGACTCGCCGATCTTGCCGAACGCCTGCGAGCCCAGGTAGATCTGCAAGACGATCCAGCCGCCGATCACGATCACGGCCGGCATGACCGTGATAAACCGAAAAACCAGCACGCGGATTTGATTGTGCGGGAACCAGACCACGTAGGCCCCCATGATCCCGGCGATGGCGCCCGAGGCGCCCAGGGTCGGGATCAGAGAATTCGGCGCGGCGGCGATCTGGGCCAATGCACCGCCGAGGCCGCAGGCCAGATAGACCAGGATGTAGCGGCCCCGGCCCAGGACCTCCTCGACGTTGTCGCCGACGATCCAGAGGTAGAGCATGTTGCCGGCCAGGTGCATCAGGCTGCCGTGGAGGAACATCGATGTGAACAGGGTCAACCAGATCGGGATCGGGCTGGGGGCGTGGGGGATCACGGCCGGCGCGGCGTTGGCCGGTATCCGCTCGCCGAACGGATCTTGCGGGTCCCGGTCCCGAACCACGTTCCACCGAGGAACGATCGGCTCGTCGATGTCCTCGTTGTGCGTGATCTCCCAGGGGGTGGCCGCCAGCGCCATCGTAAACTGGTCGCCGCGATCGACCTGGACGACGTACATCACGACGTTCAGCGCGATCAGCGCATACGTGACGAACGGGGTGATCCGGGTCGGTTGCATGTCGCCGAGGGGGAGGACCATGGACGAAACTCGTGTCGAGGAGGGCGAAGGGGGCCGCTCGCGCGATGCGACGACGCCGCGCGGGAATCACGCGCGTCTATTCTGTACCCGTCGAGCGATCTTGGAAATCCCCCCGACCGGAGCCCCAGGTTTTCGCCCCGGGGCGCCGGCGACGAGGAATGAAGCTCCGGCCGCCCCAAAATCAGGCTTCGATCACGACCAGAGGTGCTTGTCCCTGACTTCGAATTCGAGCTTCTCCCACTCCTTGCGGACCTGCGAGAGGCCGAAGGCGCAAAGCTCGAACTCGTCGCTGAGCCGCCGCAAAACCGGGCGGTCGTCGCTCCGGGCGCTCAGGGTGCTGGCCAGATAATAGGAGCGTTTCCCTTGCTGCTGATAGTCGATCAGACGATCCGCCGACCCCTCGCCGCGGAGTTTGCCGAGCGCCTCGGGATAAACGCCCGTCCAGAACAGGGTGAAGTCGCCGACGTGGCGGTGACATTCGCCCCGGCGTCCCTGATCGGCGGCCGATTCGGCCTCGGCGACCATCTTCAAAACCTCGAACAGCGGCCGGCCCTGCTTGTCGCGAACCTGCCCGATCGGTTGACTGGGCACGAACGCCGCCAGGAGGTTCGAGACGTACCCGACGAGCGACGGATCGCCCACGCCGAGTTCCATCAGGAACGTCGATTCCGTCAGACCGCGAAACAGCCGGTGGAGGGGATGCGATTCGGAAATCATGCGTGATTTCTCCGAACGGTGGGTGATCCTCACCCGACGAATTGAGGAAGAAATGGGGTGGAGAGGGTGGCTTCCGAACTTTCGTTCACGACGGGACTTTCAGGAATACTCAACGCAGGCCGCAAACCCGCTATAGCAAATAATGCGCCTGGCGCTCGATTGGATCAAGTAATGTTGCGCCGAATCGTCAACCGGGCCGGGGCCCCTGGTCGGCGACCCGGGGGAGGTTCGAGCATGCGAGCAGGGGGGAGGAGCGCGCGCTCAACCTTGATCGAAGTCCGGGTTCCTGTCATGATGAAATGGGGAGATGTTGCGAGCGCGTCGGCTTTCGGCGGCGCCCGCCCCGCGCTCTCGGAGCGGTCGTCGCAGCCGACGACCTCCCAGGATGAAACTGCGAACAACGGCGCTCTCGAATTCGAGCCCGGCCCCGCGGCCGATTTTCCTCGGGGCGATCGTCAGGAGGATTGTGGGTTGCGAATCACGTTTCACGGAGCAACCCGGCAAGTCACGGGAAGTGCTCATCTTCTAGAGATCGGTCCGCATCGCATCCTGCTCGACTGTGGTTTGTTCGATTCGGATCGAATTGATCCGGCGAGCCCCAACCGAATCCTCCCGTTCGACCCCCGGTCGCTCGACGCCGTGGTGGTTTCGCACGCCCACAACGACCACATCGGCCGGCTCCCCTACCTGATCAAGGAGGGCTACGCCGGCCGGATCTACACGACCCCCGCCACCGGGGACATCGCCAGCATCATGCTCCGCGACAGCGCCCGCATCCAGCGCGAGGACGTGCGGATGGCGCACATCCGCCATCCCCACATCGAGGCGCCCGAGCCGCTGTTCGATCTGCTCGAAGTCGAATGGCTGGTCGAGCGGCTGGAGCGGCTCCCCTACGAGGAGCCCCGCGAGATCGTCCCGGGGGTCACGCTCACCTACCACGACGCCGGCCACATCCTGGGCTCGGCGATCATCCAGATCGACTACAAGGAAGACGGCCGCGACCGCCGGTTCGTCTTCACCGGCGACCTCGGCCGTCGCGACACCAGCCTGCTCCCCGACCCGACCGTCGTCAAGAACGTCGACGTCCTGGTCTCCGAGAGCACCTACGGCAACCGCGAGCTGGAACCCTACGAGCGCCTGACCAAGCAGCTCCACGCGATCATCGCCCGGGCCGTCCGGCTCCAAAGCAAGGTGGTCATCCCGGCGTTCAGCCTGGGGCGGACCCAGCGGATGGTCTACTGCCTCCAGGAGCTGTTCAAGACGCATAAGCTGCGGCCGATCCCGATCTACGTCGACAGTCCGCTCTCGAACCGCCTCACCGAGGTCCACCGCGACCACCCGGAAGCCTACACGCCCCACGCCCGGGCGCTGATGGACGAGGACCCGCTCTACTTCGGCTCGAAGTACGTCGAGTACTGCCAGTCGTTCGACGACTCGCGACGGCTGAACTACCAGCGCGGGCCGATGGTGGTGATCTCGTCGTCCGGCATGTGCGAGGCCGGCCGGATCCGCCACCACCTCCGCCACGTCGTCTCCGACCCCGACAACGCCATCGTGATCGTCAGTTACCAGGCCGAGGACACCCTGGGCCGGAAGATCTCCGAGGGGGTCGAGCGGGTCCAGATCCTCGACCACTGGTACGACCTCAACGCCGCCGTCTACGTCCTCGACGGCTTCTCCGGCCACGCCGACCGCAACGACCTCGCCTGGTGGTACGAACAGACCGGCGGCGAGATCGAACACGGCTTCCTCGTCCACGGCGAGCCCGAAGCCATGGAAGCCCTCGCTCCCGTCCTCCAGCCCTTCGTCAAGTCCCCCGTCCGCCTCCCCGAATTCCACGAGAGCTTCGAGGTCTGAGCCACGGTACTTCACGTGAGCACGTCGTCATGATCGTCACCCGTGTCAAGCTCAAGAACTGGCGCAACTTTCGAGCGGTCGACGCGCACTTGCGCGAACGGACCTACCTGCTCGGCGCGAACGCGTCTGGAAAATCCAATTTTCTGGATGTGTTTCGCTTCCTTCGCGACGTTAGCAAGACCCAGGGCGGCGGGTTGCAGAAGGCGATCTCGTCGCGAGGAGGCCTCCAGAAACTGCGCTGCCTGCACGCTCGAAGCGACCCCGAAGTACGTATCGAGGTCCACTTGGCTGAATCGGCGGATGCGACGGAGCCGTTGTGGCGATATACGATCGGTTTCAAGTCGGAGGGCAAGGGCGCCCAGAGAACCTTGATTTCCTCCGAGGAGGTTTGGAGAAACGAGGACAGACTGCTCGTCCGGCCTGACGCGGCCGACAAGAAGGACCTGGCGAGGTTGACTCAAACGGCCCTCGAACAGATCCAGGTCAACGGCGATTTCCGCGAATTGGCGACGTTCTTCGGCGCGACGACTTATCTCCACCTGGTGCCGCAGTTGCTCAAGTACGGCGACAGCATCGGCGGACGGCGGTTGGACGACGATCCCTTCGGGCAGGGCTTTCTTGAGCGCGTCGCCCGAACGCCGCGTCCAACCCGCGACGCCCGTCTGAAGCGGATTCAGAACGCTCTCGCGGCGGCCGTCCCTCAGTTCGACGAGCTTCGCTTCGTGCAGGACGGCACGACCGGCCGCCCGCATCTGGAAGCGAGATACAGCCACTTCCGCCCCAAGGCGGGATGGCAACGGGAGGAGCACTTCTCCGACGGGACGCTCAGGTTGATCGGACTCCTTTGGATCTTGCTTGACGGTGACTCGCTGCTCCTGCTCGAGGAACCGGAGCTTTCTCTCAACGACGCCATCGTCAAGGAGATCCCTGATTTGATGCGCCGCGTCCTCAGAGGCAAGAAGAAGGAACGTCAGGTCCTGATCAGCACGCATAGTGAAGCCTTGCTCAGCAACCGCGGCATCGACGCGCGCGGTGTCTTAGTACTGGAGCCGGGGCAAGAGGGCTCCAAGATGCGAGGGACCACTGAGGAGGAGGACTTCGCGCTAGGCCATGGTTTTTCCATCGCCGAGACCGTCCTGCCCAAGACGCGCCCTGCGAATGTCGAGCAGTTGAGCTTCTGGGAATGACCTGGATCATCCTCGCCACCGAAGACGAAATAAGTGAGCAAGTAGGCATCCGGTTGGCCGAGGAGGCGGGACTGGAGATCGGGCAGCGGCTTCGGAAGCATGGAAACGGCTACCTTCGCGGCAAGATCACCGACTTTTGTCAAATGGCCGTACAACGACCGGTCCTTCTCTTAGATCGGAAGAGCACACGTCTGAACTCCAGTCACCTTGTAATCTCG
>CALCIC010000926.1 GCA_937907405.1 uncultured Isosphaeraceae bacterium
GAGGTCGACGCCAAGGCCGACAAGAAGTCCAAGTAAACCCGGCGCGGTTCGCCGTCGGGTCGGCATGCGGATCGGACGGCGGACTCCCTTCTCCCGCAAGGGGAGAAGTTCTGATCACGGCGGCGTCTGCCGGCCGCCGTCCGTCTCGCTCGGCCGGGGTCCTCTCGGCCTCGGCCTCGGCGTAGGGCCCCACGGCCCTCCTCCTTTCCTCATCCCGCCCGTCGCTTGCGGCCCCCCCAGGCCGCGACGACGAGCAGGCCGGCGCCCAGCAGCGCGGCCGAGGCGGGCTCGGGGACCGCCAACGCCGAATCGACGATCGTGCCGGCCTCGTTGATGACGACGACGCCGTAATAGAGCGGCTGGCCGGCCGCCACCGTCCCGTTGCTGAACAGGTCGACGGTGAAACCGTTGCTCAGCTTGAACGCCACCCCGAAGACGTCCAGGTATCCCCCGGACCCCGGATAATCCGGGCAGACGACCGGAGATCCGCCGGGATAGTACAGGTTGTCGTAGGAGGTCCCCTCTCCCGGGTAGGGAGGGTTCGTAACGGCGATCGAACTGAAGCTCACGGGGAACGGCAGCCCCTTGTAGGGGCTCACGGGGTTGATCGGCGTCAGGCCCGTGATCGTCATGTCGGAGAGCCCCAGCTTCGCATCCGAGAAGACGCCACTGACGCCGGTGATCGCGTACGAGCCGACGGGGTCCCCCACCACCGAGTTCGGCCCGTAAGTCAGGACGAGGGAGCCGCCGAGGCCCGCTCCACTGAAGGAAAAGGGGGTCGTCTCGGCAAGGCCCCGGGGGCCGGAAGTCACGACCGCGGCGACGACGACGGCCAGAAGCTGGTGTTTCATGTGTTCCTTTCGACAAGGTGCGAATTCCGCGTTGGATCACGTCGCGGGGATTCCACCACATTTCTTAAAATCCGTCAAGATTTCGGTCGAAGAATCGAAACGTGTTCCAGCGATCACTCCGCCCCGCGCTTCGCGTCGGGTTTCATTCGCAACGCTCTGTTACGACCATTTTCAGACTCGCTTCACCCGGGACTGGAACGAGTTTCCATGTTCCGTTCACGGCGGTCGCGACGGTTCGCACCGGATTTCGACCTCCTCCGAGGGTCGCTGACGACCCGACGGGTTCGACGAGGGTTCCACCGGCGGCGACGAGGGGCGGAAATCGACGACGGCCGTGGAATAATCCGCCGATCGGCGCGAATACCCTCGGCGAAGGCCGCTCAACCGCTTCCCCTTGCGAGTCGGACCCATGGACAAGCTGGAACTCGACGACCGCGTCTGTCGCCTGGAGAGGCGCGCGTCGCTGCAATCACTGGTGCTGACCCTGATCGGGCTCGCGGTGCTGGGCGCGGGCTTCGTCGGGACCGTCCGGGTGAGTTCTCATCAATCGCGGGAGGCGACGCCGACCGTGACGCTCGCCTCGACGTACCCCCCGCCGCCGCTACCGTCCCCCGAGTACGAGACCCAGTTGCGGCAGGCCCGCCAGATGTACCTCCAGGGCCTGATCTCGCGGGACGACTTCGACCGGAAGAAGGAGATGATCCTGGCCGCGCCGATGAGCTTCGACGACGATTTCGCCGCGATGAAGGCGGCGCGGTCGCTCGTGTCCGACGGCGTCCTCAACGAGTCCGAGTACGAGGTCATGAAGCGCAGAATCCTGAAATTCGGCAAGTAGCCGGGGCGCGGCGACCCCCTTTCACCAGCTCCATGACGGTGACGACGGAGAGGCTGAATCGCCCATGAGCGGCGAGGTATGTGTTGGCGTTGAAGGATTTCCGAGAGGACGTCGGTGTCGAGCAGGGCTTTACGCATCCGGCGCGATCCTCAACGCGCGAGTCCGGCGGTTTTCCATGACGTTTTGGGTCACCTCGTCGAGCAGTTCCGCGTCGTCGCGCATCGCCCCGATCAGCCCTGGGCCGGGCGAGGCCGGCGGCGGCGGCAGTTGCTTCCGGAGCCGGATCAGCGCGTCGCTGACGACCTCGTCCTCGGCGGCGTAGCGGCCGGCGCGGACGGCGTCATTGATAAACAGTTCGAGATCCTTGGGCATGCGAATCGTCATTGACGGCGTCCTCCAATTAGAGCGGTTTCCTGATGGGTTGCGCAGTTCGCCGCTGGGACTCGACCGTTCGCCCTGTGGAGTGCGGGAGCTTGCTCCCGCGCGTAATGCGTGTTGGAAGCGGCGGCAAGCCGCCGCACTCCACGACCCGTGGGACCGACGTCTTGGATTGCAAGACATGCTTCATTTCGGACTCAGACCATTCTTGTAGGCGAGCCGGAAGCAAACCGCTCTAGTGGCCGTCCGGGAAGTCCGGATCGATCGTTTCACATCGGTCTTGTCTGTAAAGATGGGGGTCTTGGGTGCCACGGGTTCCGTAC
>CALCIC010000927.1 GCA_937907405.1 uncultured Isosphaeraceae bacterium
TGAAGACGTGGCGGAAGCCTTCCTTGCGAAGCCCCCGCAGCGACCGCCGCAGTTGCGACGCCTGGTTGCGGACCACGTGCGGACCGAACGCCCGGTCGGCGCGTTCCCGGTTCCGATCCTGACAGACCCGCTCGGGCAGGTTCAAGACGATCGCCACCGGCAGGCAGTGATACCGCCGGGCCAGCTCGACCAGCGGCTTGCGAGCCTCGGCCTGGACGTTGGTGGCGTCGACGACCGTCAGCCTCCCCAGCGCCAGCCGCTTGCCGGCGACGAACCGGAGCACCTCGAAGGCGTCCTTCGTGACGTTCTGGTCGTTCTCGTCGTCGCTCACCATCGCCCGGCAGGCGTCGGACGAAAGGACCTCCGTCGGCTTGAAATGCCTGCGCGCGAACGTACTCTTGCCCGACCCGCTGGGACCGATCAGGACGACGAGGGACAGCTTGGGGATCTTGAAATTCATTCCTCCGCCTTCTTCTTCCGGAACGCTTGCCACTCGGGAAAGGCCTTCGCCCATTCCTCGGCCTCTTCCTTCGTCCGAAGCCAGCAGCTTTCGTCTCGCCGGATCCGCTCGATGACGCTCGGATGGTAGACCAATTTGACTCGAAAGCTTTCGAGATGTCCGACGTCGACGGCACAGGTGATGAATCGCCTGGATTTTCGATGCAGCCCGATAGCCACCACGACGTCGCACGTGCCGGGGAAACAGCCAGCGATATAGACTTTGGCCCCGCCCCGAAACTGGCGTGTTCCGCTTTTCGTCTCCAGACCGCCCGGCCCGTAAGGGTGTTCTTTCCGGACGTTGGCGACAATGGCCCATACGCTCTCCGGTTCCATCTCGCACGGCGCGCCGTCGGGCCCAGTGGGTTGATCAGCTGACAGCTCTTCCTCATGGTCGTCAGGCTCATGATCCGGCATTCAGAGTCTCCGCCTTCTGAAACACCGCCATCTGCGTCGGCGGGCCGAGCATTGCGTCCACCGGCCCGACAGGGACGAACCGGACGGAGTAGCCATGCCTGGCGGCGACGGCTTGGGCCCAGGTCTGGAACTCGGTTCGGGTCCACTCGAAGCGGTGGTCGGGATGGCGGAGCTTGTCGGGGCCGACGTTCTCCCAGGTCACGTTGTACTCGCGGTTCGGGGTCGTCAGGACGACCGTCCGGGGGCGGGCGAACTCGAAGACGGCGCGCTCGAAGGCCGACAGCCGGGGCGGGTCGAGATGCTCGACCACCTCGACGCACGCCGCGGCGTCGAAGCCCTCAAGCCGACGATCGCGGTAGTTCAGCGAGCCGTGGATCAGCTTGATCCGCGCGGCCTGGCGTTCGGACAGCCGATCGAAATGCAGCCGCTCCCTGGCGACTTCAAGCGACCGGATCGAGACGTCCATGCCGACGATCTCGTCGAACTGCCTGTCCTTGAGCAACGCGCGCAGCAGCTTCCCCTCGCCGCAGCCGAGGTCGAGCACCCGACGAGCGCCGCTCGCCCGGAGCGCCGACGTCACCGCGCCGAGCCGCTGCTCGTTGAGGCTCATCGGCTTTTCAAGAACGTCCTCGACCTTGTCGACGGCGGGCTCGCCGGCTTCCGCTTCGAGCGGCTGCTCCTCGACGACCAGGCGGTCGAGCGCCTGGCGAAACAAACTCGGCTGGGACTTGAGGTAGCGGCGCGCGATCTCCTCCTTCTCGGGATGGCTCGCCAGCCAGCCGGCCCCCTTCGCCAGGAGCTTCTCCATCTCGTCGTCGCCCACGTAGTAGTGCTTGGCGTTGTCGAACACCGGCACAAGCACATAAAGATGGGTCAGCAGCTCCGCGAGCGTCGTCTCCCTGGCGACCGTCACCGAGAAGTACGGGCTCTCGCCCCATGCAGGGAAGCGGTCGTCGAGCGGGTGGCGGGTCGCCTCGACGGCGTATCCCAGCGGCTCGAAAACCGCCCGCAGGAACCGCTCGCCCCCGCGCACCGGAAGCACGTCGATCCGGGCCGACAACGGCAGCGGAGTCGCCGCCAGTTCGGGGCGGTCCTTGCAACGCCCCTGGAGCGCCGTACCGTAGACCTGCGAGATCGCCACGCTCAGGAGCGACGACGCGGCGTAGGGCCGATCGTTGACGTACTGCGAGAGCAGGCCGTTCCCCGAGCCCTTGCCCCGGACCAGGCCCACCGGGTCGACGTCGAGCAGCAGGCAGGCCGTGCAGCGGTCGTCGACGGACTCGGGATAGAAGACGTACGCCTTGCCGAAGCTGAGGTCGTAGCTCTGGAAGCGTCCTGGATGCTTGTGAAGCAAGAAGCCGAGATCGCCGGCGGGTCGGCGCGTCGTCGAGATCGTCAACAGCATCCGCCCGGCCCCTTTTCGCGATCCGACATGGGCCGACGGCCCGGTCCTCGACGAGCGTCCCCAGCATATCGACGGCGAGACCGACGACGCCAGTACGCCCCCCTCGGCCCCGACACGTCGCGCCCACCGCGGGTTCGCGGGCATCGATCCCCGGGGTTGCAGAGCGTGGATTCGAAGGCCGCGCGACGGATAAGATGGCGGCCGGATCATTTCACTCCGCGTTTCGAGAGGCGGCCCGCCATGACGAGGAATTTCGTGCTGACCCTGACCGGCCCCGACCGGGTCGGAATCGTTGAGAACGTCACCGGACTGCTGCTCGACCGGGGGGGGAACGTCGAGACCAGCCGGATGGCGCGGCTGGGGGGCGAATTCGCCGTCTTGATGCTCGTGTCGATGCCCGAGGACCGGCTCGCCGGCCTGGACGAAGACTTCGGCGCGCTCAAGTCCCAGGGCTACAAGGTCGGGACCGCGCCGGCCGAGCGGACCCACGCCGAATCGCACGAGGGCTGGACGCCGTACCAGATCGAAGTCCAGGGCGCCGACCACGAGGGGATCATCCACGAGGTCGCCCGCCACCTGGCCCGCCACGGCATCAGCATCGAGGAGATGGACTCGGAATCGGCGCCGGCCTCGACCAGCGGCGTCCCCATCTTCGCCATGACCGCCTCGGTGCTCGTCCCGCCGGGCGAGGCCGCCGAAGGCTGGGAAGCGGGCCTGGAGGAGATCGGCTGGCGGCTCAACCTGGAGATCGACGTGATCGCCTCGCCGGCCCGCGAGTAAGCCGAAGCGGCGACGCGCCGAACCTCCTCGCCCCTCGGGGAAAAAACGAGGAATCGGTGGATTGAGTCTATCATTATGCTCCGAGTCGTGCTAAACTCCGATTCGGTGGGTTAGAGGACCACGCGACGGACTCCTTGATTTCTATTGATTCAAAGTCTGTTGACGTGTTCGCCTCTTCCACCCGACGGGCTCGCCCTGAGCCCACCTTTCTTCTCGACCCGGAAAGCACCAAGCGGGTCGGTCTTACGCCGCGGAGTTCGATCTTGGCCAAGAAGCTGTACGTCGGAAACCTCACTTACAACGTCAACGAGTCCGACCTGGAGGCGTTGTTCACGCCGTTCGGGACGGTGCAGAGCGCCCAGGTCATCGTCGACCGGGACACCAACCGCTCGAAGGGTTTCGCCTTCGTGGAAATGAGCACGGACGCCGAAGCGCAAGCGGCCATCCAGGCGCTCGACGGACGCGACCACGAGGGTCGGAACCTCACTGTCAATGAAGCCAAGCCCCGCGAGCCCCGCTCCGGTGGCGGCGGCGGCGGCCGTGGTGGTTACGGCGGTGGCGGCGGCGGCCGTTATTGATCGTACACCCGATCTGATCTCCTCGTGCGTCGAGGAGCTTCCTCACGGCGGGCTCCTCGGTCGCTCTTGAGAATGTCGTCACACGGCGGCCGCGTCGGCGATTTCGCCGACATGGCCCCTCGAATCCCTCCTCTTTGCCTTCGCCAGGTCCTCGGCTTCCGCTCAGGACAAGTGGCGGCCGAACCAATCGCGAGCCAGTCGCGCCACCTCCTCCAAGGTGCCGGGCTCTTCAAACAGGTGCGACGCGCCGGGGACGACCTCCAGCGCGACCGGTGCCGACATGCGCGCCATCGCCTCGCGATTCAACGCGACGACCGGCCCGTCGGCCCCGCCGACGACCAGCAACGTGGGCGCGCGCACGCCCGCCAGCGCCTCCGCGCCGGCCAGGTCGGGACGCCCCCCCCGAGACACGACCGCAGCGACGACTTCGGGTCGCGCGGCCGCGGCCGAAAGCGCCGCGCCGCCGCCGGTGCTGGCCCCGAAGCAGCCGATCTTCAAACCTCGGGACTCCGGCCGCGTCGACAGCCAATCGATGACGTCGAGGAGACGCCCGGTCA
>CALCIC010000928.1 GCA_937907405.1 uncultured Isosphaeraceae bacterium
CAAGCGACGCTCGATCGGCTCCGCGGCACGCGCGCTGCTTTGTTCCCCGGCGATCGCGTGCTGGTTGCTGATTTATTCAGCAGCGGAACGGTGTGGCCCGTGGAGGCGCCGCGGCCTTGGCCGCGTATCGGCCCGTTGAGATCTGGGAAAGAGCGCATGGACCCCGACGAATTCCTCGACGATCAGAAGCAATACCTCCAGGGGTTCATGAGCGGCGCTCAGTTCGCCCGGGCGGGCCGGAGCCGGCCGACGTTCGAGCAGGCGCTCGGTCTGTCCAGGGCCGCGACGACGACCTCGACCCCCGCCGCGACCCCTTCGGCGGACGGGCCGACGGGTCCGGAGGCGTTGCACTGGAACGCCCAGCGCCGCGTGATCGACGAGGGGAAGAAGCTCACCCCTCAGGAGCAGGCCAAGCGCGTCCGCCATCCGCTCGACTCCTGGGACGATCTGATCCGCCACGCGGCGGACGAGCGGTTCCCAAAAGGCGACGACGTGCTCACGTTCAAGTATCACGGTCTCTTTTACGTGTCGCCGGCCCAGAATTCGTACATGTGCCGCTTGAGGATCGCCGGCGGCTTCGTCAGCGGCCATCAGCTTCGGGGGATCGCCCGGATCGCCGACGACTGGGGGGGGGGCTACGCCGACGCCACCACTCGGGCCAACCTCCAGATCCGCGAGATCAAGGCGGCCGACGGACCGAAGGTCGTCACGGCGCTTGAGGACCTGGGGATCGTCACCCGGGGCTCCGGCGCCGACAACGTCCGCAACATCACCGGCAGTCCGACCGCCGGGATCGACCCTCGGGAGTTGATCGACGTCCGGCCGCTCTGTCGCGAGATGCACCATTACATCCTGCACAACCGCTGGCTTTACGCCTTGCCCCGCAAGTTCAACATCGCCTTCGACGGCGGCGGCGCGGTGTCGGCGCTGGAAGACTCCAACGACGTCGGCTTCACGGCGGTTCGCGTGGACGAAGGCCAGGCCGTCGAGCCCGGAGTCTACTTCCGGCTGATGCTGGGGGGGATCAGCGGCCACCGCGATTTCGCGCTCGACGAGGGGGTCTTGCTCGCGCCCGCCCAGTGCGTCCCCGTGGCGGCGGCGGTGCTCCGCGTGTTCATCGAGCACGGCGACCGCACCGACCGCAAGAAGGCCCGGCTCAAATACCTGCTCGACCGCTGGGGGCATGAGAAGTTCGTCGAGACGGTCGAGACCCTGCTGCCGTCGCCGCTGCTCAGGCTGCCGCTCGACGCCTGCCGGCCGAGGCCGGCGGTCGACAAGCAAGGGCACGTCGGCGTTCATCCTCAGAAGCAGCCGGGGCGGTTTTACGTGGGGGTCGCGCTGACCGTCGGCCGGATGACGACCGACCAGATGCGCGGACTGGCGATGATCGCCGATCGCTTCGGCGGCGGCGAGCTGCGGCTGACCGTCTGGCAGAACCTGCTGATCCCCGACGTGGCCGAGGCCGACCTGCCGGTCGTCAAGGGGGCGATCGAGGAGCTGGGCCTCGACTGGAAGGCCGGGGGGGCTCGAACCGGGTTGATCGCCTGCACGGGGAACGCCGGCTGCCGGTTCGCCGCGGCCGACACCAAGCGTCACGCGTTGGCGATCGCCGATCATCTCGACGCCGCCCTCGCCGTGGATCAGCCCGTGAACATCCATTTGACCGGCTGCCCGAATTCGTGCGCCCAGCATTACATCGGCGACATCGGTCTGCTGGGCGCGGGGGTCGAGGTCGGCGACGACCTGGTGGAAGGCTATCACCTGTACCTGGGCGGAGGCTACGGGGCCGAGCGCGGCGTCGGCCGCGAGATCCTCCGCTCGGTCGCCGCGACCGACGCGCCGAAGGTCGTGGAGCGGTTGCTCCGCGTCTATCAAGAGCGACGGTCGTCCCCCGCCGAATCGTTCGACGGCTTCGTCCGCCGTCATCCGACCGACCAGTTGCAAGCCTGGATCGAGCGCCGAGAATCGGCCTCCTCATGACCTTCGAGGTTCAAGAAGCCATGACCGTGCCCATCCTCCCCGAAAGCGCGCCGTTCACTCCCTTGCAGCGAGCCTGGCTGAACGGGTTCTTCGCCGGCATGTTCAACGTCGACGACTCCCCCGACGGCGAGGGCGCGGCTTCGGCGGGGGCGGCTTCCGTCGCGACCTCCGCCGAGCCGGCCGCCGAGGAAGAGGACTTCCCCTGGCACGAGCCCGACCTGGCGATCGACGAGCGGCTGAAGCTCGCCGAAGGCCGCGCGCCTGAGCGAGTGATGATGGCCGCCTTGGCCCAGCTCGACTGCGGCGCGTGCGGCTACCTCTGCAAGACCTACTCCGAGGCCGTCGCTTCGGGGGAGGAGAAAGACCTCGCCAAGTGCACCCCCGGAGGGCGCGACACTTCGAAGAAGCTCAAGGAGCTGGTCGCCGCCCACAGGTCGAGCCCGAAGGCCGCCTCCCCCGTTTCGGTCGACGGCTCCGCCAACGGCAAGGGACGCGTCGCGCCGGCCGCGACCGCGTCGCACGGCCGGGCCAATCCGTTCCGGGCGCCGCTCCTGAGGTCCGTGCCGCTGAACCGGCCGGGCTCGGCCAAGGACGTCCGGATGGTGGCGTTCTCGCTCAAGGGGAGCGGGTTGTCGTACGAGGTCGGCGACGCCCTCGGCGTCTTCCCCGAGAACGACCCCGAGCTGGTCGAGGCGATCCTCGCCGCGATGGGCGCGCGGGGCGACGAATGGGTGCCGATCCCCGGCGGGAGCTGCATCCACCTGTATGAAGCTCTTACGACTCATTATGTGATCACCAAGGTCGGCGACGATCTCGCGACGCTGATGGCGGCCCATGCGACGGTCGAATCCGAGGCGGCCGCGCTCCGGACGCTCGTCGAGGACGACGCCGAGGGGGCGCCGGCGCACTGGGACGTGCTCGACGTTCTGGACCGGTTCCCGTCGGCCCGGCCGCCGCTGACCGAGATGGTCGGGGCGCTCGCGCCGCTTCAGCCGCGACTGTACTCGATTTCGTCGTCGCTCAAGGCGTTCCCGGACGAAGTCCATCTGACGGTCGGCGTGGTGCGGTACGAACAGGGAGGCAGGCGCCGGCGCGGGGTCGCCTCGAACTTCCTGGCCGAAACCCTTCGGCCTCGACTCAAGGCCGGCGTCTTCGTCCATCCGTCGGCCTCGTTCCGACTCCCGGCCGACGGCGACGCGCCGGTCGTGATGATCGGGCCGGGGACCGGCGTCGCGCCGTTTCGGGCGTTCCTTCAGGATCGCGCCGCCGAGGGCGCCAGGGGACGCAACTGGCTGTTCTTCGGCGATCAGAGGAGCGAGACCGACTTCCTCTATCGCGAGGAGATCGAGGCGTACCGGGCCGACGGCCTGCTGTCCCGGCTCGACCTGGCGTTCTCGCGCGATCAGGCCGAGAAGGTCTACGTCCAGCACAAGATGCGCGAGTCGGCCGCCGAGTTGTGGAGCTGGCTTGAGGAGGGGGCGCACCTGTACGTCTGCGGCGACGCCCGCAGGATGGCGCTCGACGTGGACCTCGCCCTCCGCGAAATCGTCGCCGAGAAGGGCCGGATGTCGGCCGACGCGTCCAAGGAATACCTGAAGTCGTTGAGCCGGTCCGGCCGCTACCAGCGCGACGTTTACTGAGCCGCAGCCGCGGCGCAACCGACGGGCCTTTCTCGCAATGACTTCGATCATCGCGTTTCCTGCCGCCGATCTGGCCGTTCACTCGCACTGTCCCTATTGCGCGCTGCAATGCGGGATGCTGTTCGGCGAGGCCAGCTCCGATACGCCCCCTTCGGTGATGGGGGACCCCCACTTCCCGGTCAACAACGGCGACCTCTGCATCAAGGGGTGGACCTCGACGGAGCTGCTCCGCCACCCCAGGCGGCTGACCTCGCCGTTGATCCGAAGTCGGGGCGAGTTGCGGTCGGCCTCGTGGGACGCGGCCCTCGACGCCGTGGCCGATGCGATCGTCGAAACCCGAGACGCCTATGGGCCCGACGCCGTCGGGCTGTTCGGGTCGGGCGCGCTCAGCAACGAAAAGGCGTACCTGCTGGGCAAGTTCGCCCGCGTGGCGGTCGGCACGGCGAACATCGACTACAACGGACGATACTGCATGGCCAGCGGCGCGGCGGCCGGGATTCGGGCGTTCGGACTCGACCGAGGGCTGCCGTTCCCCCTGGCCGACATCGCCGAAGCGGAGGTGATCCTCGTCGTCGGCGGCAACCCGGCCGACACACTCCCGCCGGTCATGCAGTGGTT
>CALCIC010000929.1 GCA_937907405.1 uncultured Isosphaeraceae bacterium
GGCCTGCGGACGAGCCCCGTCAAGCGCGGCTACTGGGTCGTCCGCCGGCTGCTCGGCGAGAACATCCCGCCGCCGCCGCCGGACGTCCCCGACCTCCCCGACGACGAGGCCAAGCTCGGCGACCGCACGCTCCGCGAGACCCTGGCCCGGCACCGAGACGACAAGGCGTGCGCCAGTTGCCATGAGCGGATCGACACGATCGGCCTGGCGTTCGAGGGCTACGGCCCCGTCGGCGAGGCCCGCGCGCTCGACCTGGGCGGCCGGCCCGTCGACGCCTCCGCGACCTTCCCCGGCGGCGCCGAAGGGGTGGGAGTCGACGGCCTCCGCGCCTATGTGACGACCCAGCGGCGCGCGGAGTTCGTCGACAACCTTTGCCGCAAGCTGCTGGCCTACGCCCTCGGGCGGAGCCTGATCCCGTCGGACGACCTGACGATCGACGCCATGCGCCGGAAGCTGGCCGACGACCACGACCGCTTCGGCGTCCTGGTCGAGACGATCGTCACGAGCCCCCAGTTCCGGAACAAGCGCATCGAAGGCGACAAGGCGGAGTGATTGCGATGTCCGATACGATCAGCCTGGGACCGGATCGAACCGAGAACCGCCGCGAGCCGACCCGGCGCACGTTCCTGCGCGGCGCCGGGGTGACGATGACGCTCCCCTGGCTGGAGTCGCTCGCCCCTCGGGGCGCCGCCGCGTCCACCTTCGCGGCCGCGGCCGCTCCCAAGCGGTTCGCCGCGTTGTTCATGGGATGCGGCGTCAACCCGGACCAGTGGTGGGCCAGGGGTTCGGGCGAATCGATGGAGCTGGGCCGCTGCCTTGAGCCGCTGACCCCGCTGCGGTCGAAGATCAACGTCGTCAACGGCCTGTTCAACAAGCACGCCACGGGCGTGGGCATCCACCCCGGCCAGACCGGCAACATCCTCTCGGGCGCGGCCTTGAAAAAGGGGGCCGAGCTGAAGGGGGGGGTCAGCATCGACCAGATGCTCGCCCGCCGTCAGGGCGAGGACGCCGTCCAGCCGAGCATGGTCCTGGGCTGCGAGCAACCGATCACCGGCTACCATGAGACCAACTTCTCGATGGCGTACAGCTCGCACATCTCGTGGCAGAGCGCGACCTCGCCGGTGCCGATGGAAGTCTACCCGTCGCTCGCCTTCGACAGCCTGTTCGACAACCGAGGAAGCAAGCGGAACCGGAGCATCCTGGACCGCGTCCGCGAAGAAGCGACGGGCCTGAGCCGGCGGATCAGCGCCGGCGACCGGGCGAAGCTCGACGAGTACCTGACCAGCGTCCGCGAGGTCGAGCGCCGGGTCGCGCCGATGCGGGACGACAAGGCGGCCGCCGACGCCCGGGCGGGCGACAAGGGACGGCCGACCCTGACGATGCCCCGGCCCGACAACGGCCTTCCCGAAGACGTCCGCGAGCACATGCGGCTGATGTGCGACCTGATCGCGATGGGCTTCCAGACCGACAAGACGCGGATCGCCACGCTCTTGCTCTGCCGCGACATATCCGGGCTTTTCTATCCGTTCCTCGACGTGGCGGCGGCGCACCACGGGGCCTCGCACGACGACCGCTCGAAGTCGTACGAGCGGGTGACGCAGTTCTACGTGGGTCAACTCGCCTACCTGGCCTCGCGGCTCGACGCCATGCCCGAGGGGGAGGGGACGGTCCTCGACAACACCTGCCTGCTGTTCATCAACAGCATGATGTCGGGCTCAAGGCACGACGCCGGCACGCTTCCCGTCGTCCTGGCAGGCGGCCTGGGAGGAACGCTCCAGACCGGCCGGGTGCTCGATTACCGCAAGAACGGGGACGACCACCGCAAGCTCTGCTCCATGTATCTGGGGATCATGGACCGGATGGGCGTCGAGCTCGACCACTTCGGCGACGCCGACGCGCGGCTCGAAGGCTTCTGATCCGATCACTTCGACGGCTCACGCGACCAGCGAGGGCGAAACACCAGATACGAGGCGAGGTCCGAATAGTCGTCGGTCCAGGCGGTCGAGCCGGCGCGTCGGCCCGGGAGTCGCCATCGGGGGTCGTCGGCGAGGCCGTGAAGATCGGCCTCGCTCTCGGCCATGACGCACCAGATCGACGGCTGCTTGCCGTTCGCCTTCTCCTCGGCCGACACGTCCAGATCGTACCGAATCCGGCAGGCGAGGTCGGCGTCGCGGGCCTGGCGTTCCATCAACGGATCGAGGTCCAGGTAGCGATTCGAGAGGTTGAAGGCCAGGACGCCCCCCGGCCCGAGCTTGCGCCGGTACAGCGCGATCGCCTCGCGCGCCAGCAAATGCACGGGCACGGCGTCGGAGCTGAAGGCGTCGAGCACGATCAGGCCGTAGCCGCCGTCGGGGGCCTCGCCGATCCGAAGCCGGGCGTCCCCCTCGACGACGTCGACCGTCGCCCCGCGCGCCCGCGCGTCGGCCAGATAGCTGAAGTATCGGGAATCCTCGGCCACCCGGACCACCGCGTCGTCGATCTCGTAAAACGTCCACGCCTGGCCCGGCTTCGCGTAGCAGGCCAGCGTCCCCGTCCCCAGGCCGACGATCGCCACCCGCGAGCCGGGCCGATCGAGCGCCGGGCCGACCGCGTCGAACAGGCCGCCGATCGGGCCCGACCGCGTGAAGTACGTCGAAGGCTCGGCGCGTCGGGAAGGCGCAAGGTTCTGCTGTCCGTGCAACGTGCTGCCGTGGAGCAGTCGATGGACCCCGGCCCCGGGATCGTAGAGCACTCGCAACGAGCCGAAGAAGTTGCGGGCGCGATGGATCACCCGCCCCCCCGGCTCGGGGCCGAGCCCGCCGGCCAGCAAGACCGCGCCGACCGTCATCGCAAACCGCAGCGGCCGGGTTCGCGTCCGCCAGACGGCCAGCACGCCGAGACCCGACGCCAGGACCAACGCCCCCGCGCCGACCGCCGAATCGCCCACGTCGCGGACGACGGTCAAAACCAACATCAGCCCGAACACCGACGCCGGGACGATCGACTCACGGACCACCCCCCGGACGCCCCCCGGCGCGCGGAAGGCGACGAGGCACGTCAGAAAGACGGCCAGGGGATACTCGATCATCCGGTCGAAGAGCAGGGGGGCGATCATCGCGTTGAACAGGCTCCCAAGCACCCCGCCCAGCGCGATCGCCAGATAAAACAACGTCAGCCGCCCGGCCGCCGGCCGCGATGCGGCGAGCCGCTGGTGGCACAGCAGCGCGCCGCAGAAGAAGGCCAGGGCGTGCAGCGGAATCCAGAACGCATGCACGAACCCCGCGCTCAGGACCAACGCCAGGACCGCCGCGAGCCACGGAAATACGGCCTCGGCGGTTCGCCTCCACCACGTCCCCGACACGCCGAACGCCAGGACGTAGGTCGCCAGATAGATCCCCAGGGGGATCGTCCAGAGCAGGGGCATCGACGCCAGGTCGGTCGTCGCATACGTCGTCACCGCCAGGAGCCAACTCGACGGCAGCGCCGCCGGCACGATCCAGTCGAGCCACGTCGACCAGACGATCGGATCGGCCTTCTCGACCGGAGCGATCTCGATTCTCGATCCCCGCGCCCCGACGACGACCGCGCAGGCGATCGTCAAGACCGCCGAGGCCGCGAACCCCCAGGCCCAGACGAGGTTCTGGCGGCCGAGAGTCGAGAGCGGCTCGATCAAAAGCGGGTAGGCCGCCAGGGCGACCAGGTTGCCCGTGTTGCTCGCCGCATACAGGAAATACGGGTCGCCCGCCCGCCGGTCGTCGCTGAACGCGAACCATCGTTGCAGCAAGGGGGCCGTCGCGGCGATCAAAAAAAACGGCGCTCCGGCCGACGCGACGAGCAGGCCGAACAGCCTCGGCGCCGGCCCCAACGCGCCGAAGTCGGAGGGGAGGCGGTCGACCGGGAACGTGATCGGCAAGACGAGCAGGGCGAACGCCGCGAGGGTTCCGTGAAGTGCGACCTGTCCTCGAAATCCCAGCCTCGTGGTGGTCAGGTGCGCGTAGCCGTAACCGGCCAGAAGCATCGCCTGGAAGAACAACATGCAGGTGTTCCAGACGCCCGGAGTCCCCCCGAAGTAAGGGAGCAGCATCTTGCCGATCATCGGCTCGACGGCGAACAGCAAGGCCGAGGCCGTCAGCGTCGCGATCCCGAACAACCAGCCCATCGGCGATACTTTCATACTGTGTCGCGTCCCCTCGTCATGAGGCACCGCCCCCCATTCGGCTGGCCGATCGCTTGACGCATCCTACAATATCATTCAGAACGATCGCGATCAGGAGAATGGAACAGGGAGCGTCGAACGTCGGCCCGCTGATCGGGCTCGTTCGCGGATGAGGAAGAGATCCTTGGCTCAACATCGATGGGTCGGCAGCAAGCAGCGGTTCTTGAAGTTTCTTCGCACCCAGCACGACGCGTTCTGGAAGAAGTCGAGCGCCGCACCGACCGATTCCGACGGCAAACCCGGCGTCGGCCCCCGCAACCGTTCGCTCCGCGTGCTTTACCGCGAGCTTTACGGAGTGCTCAAGGGCCACAAGCCGACGATCGCCGCGGCGCTTCTGGGGCTGTCGGTCGCGACCCTGCTCAAGCTGATCCCCCCCGCCGCGACGAAAGCGGCCATCGACTACGTGATGCTCGCCCAGCCGATCCCCGACGCGGTCGTCCGGTGGTGCCCGGTCCCGATCCCCGAATCCCCCAGGCGACGACTTTTGATCCTGGTCGCCGCGACGATGATCGTCACGCTTCTGGGGACGCTGACCGGCCTCTGGAGCCGTTGGCTGGCGACCCGGGCGACCAAGCGGGTCCAGATCGGCGTCCGCCGCAAGGTCTACGAGCACGCCATGCGGCTGCCGTTGCACCGGGTCTACCAGCTCAAATCGGGCGGGGCGTCGAGCCTGCTCCGCGAGGACGCCGGGGGGGTCGGCGAGCTGGTCTTCAGCATGATCTACAACCCCTGGCGCGCCGTCGTCCAGTTCGTCGGCGGCCTGGCGGTCCTCGCCTGGGTCGACTGGCGGCTGCTGGCGGGGG
>CALCIC010000930.1 GCA_937907405.1 uncultured Isosphaeraceae bacterium
ATGCGGGAGCAAGCTCCCGCACTCCAAAAGGGGAAACCGATACCGCGTCGAACTTTGCAATTCGGCGAGATTGGTTCCTCCGAACGGCTGGATGAGGGGGATGATTGGGTAGGCTCAAGCCTCTGAGCGGGCGGTCCTCCTTGATCCGTCGCTGTTGCGGGTCCCTCGCCGCCTCGATTTCGTTACACTGGGAATTGGTTCCATTGATGAGGAGTGCATGTCGTCCGCGACGGCCCAACCGCCCGGCTCCGACGATCTCAAACGGGACGGATGGGTATCCGCATCACAAACCTGTTGCCGGCGGCCTGGATGATTACGGCCGCGTTCTGCTTTGCGACGATGGGGGCGTTGGCTCATACGGCGGGGGCTCGTTGCGACTGGCTGCTGGTCGCGTTCCTCCGGATCGCCTGTACGTTCGTCTTCTCGGTCGAACTGGCCCGGGCCGCCGGGGCGCGCCTGGTCGTCTGGAGGCCGCGGACGCTCTGGATGCGGAGCGTCGCGGGGACGATCAGCCTGGTCTGCTCATTCTATGCGTTGACGCATCTGCCGATCGCCGACGCCCTGACCCTCACGAACACGTACCCGCTCTGGATCGTCCTGGTCTCCAGCCGACGAAGAGGGGGGGGAGAGATCGGGGCCGATCTCGCCTGCGTCGTCTGCGCGGTGCTGGGCGTCGTCTTGATCCAGGCGCCTTATCTGTCGGGGACCGGCGATCATAGGGCGGTGTTCGTCGCGCTGCTGGCTTCATTCGCGACGGCCGTGGCGATGATGGGGCTCCACCGGCTTCGCGAGGTCGACGCCCGCGCGGTGGTCGCCCACTTCTCGGGCCTGGCGAGCCTCGTGCTGGCCGGTTTGCTCGTCTTCGTCAAACCGAGCGCGATCTCGGCGACGTTCGACCGGACGGCGGTATTCCTGCTTCTGGGGGTCGGCGTGTGCGGCACCGTCGGCCAGGTGCTTTTGACCAAGGCGTTCGCCTCCGGCCCTCCGGCGCGGGTCGCGGTGCTCAGCCTGACCCAGGTCGTCTTCGGGCTGGGCTACGATTTGATCCTCCAGACCCGACAATTGACCTTTACGACGCTGCTGGGATTCGTGATGGTACTTGCGCCGACCGCCTGGATCACGCTTCAAGCGGCTCGACGGTCGGAGCCGGATCGCCTGACGCGCGAGGATGGGCTTCGCGAGCGATCCCTGGCGTCCTGAACTTCGGAGAAGGGGCGTGCGGTCGACGTTTCCACCCAGCCCGGAATTCGAGCGGGTCCTGCGCGGCGAGACCCGTTTCAGCCGAGACCGCGTGGCGCTGGAAATCGCGCGCGACGCGTACCCCGATCTTCAGATCGACGCCTACGTCGAGCACATCGACCGCCTGGCTCAGCGGATTCGCGAGCGACGTCGTTCCGGCGCGCCCGCGTCCGCGACGCTTCGCCAGATCAACTGGGTGCTGTTCATTGAGGAAGGGTACACCGGCAACCAGGAAAACTACTACGACCCGCGGAACAGCCGGCTCAACGAGGTGATCGATCGCAAGACGGGAATCCCGATCAGCCTGTCGATCCTCTACTGGTCGCTCGCCGATCGACTGGACGTGGGACTGTCGGCGGCGAACCTGCCGGCGCACTTCATGCTCCGGATCGACGACGCCGACCGTCCTCTGTTCGTCGATCCGTTCAACGCGGGAGAGGTCCTCGACCTCGACGCCTGCGAGCGCCGGCTTTCACAGATCACCGGCGGCGCGGTACGGCTTTCCGAGGCCCAGATCGCTCCCTGTTCGTTTCGGGCCGTCGTTTCCAGGATGCTCCGCAACCTCAAGGCGATCCATCTCGGCGAGGAAGACTACCCGTCGGCCCACCAGGTCCAGCGGCGGTTGACCGCCCTGGCCGGCGACGAGCCCCTCGAACAGCGTGATCTGGGCATGATCTGCCTTCAACTCGACCGGCCCGGCGAGGCCATCGACCCCCTGGCCGCCTACCTGCGGTCGCGCCCCGAGGCCGACGACGCCCCGGCCGTGCGCGACCTCCTGACGACCGCCAGGGGACTCGTCGCGCGCTGGAACTGAAGAGCCGTCGTCGTCCGTTTCCGCCAGAAACCCTCAAGTCCTCAAGAACCGCGACCGATACCGGAAGGGAGAGAACGGCACTCGCAGACGGCGAGCGCGCCCCGATCGACACCAACGCCGACCAGCACCACGACGCGGGAGCCCTCGGGGGATCAGGATGATCGCCCTGTCGGAAGATCCCCCATTTCGCCTCGTCCCGCCGTTTCATCCAGGAGGAGGGCTTCGACCCCATGAGCTTCTCGAGAGTCGCGCCTGGCCTGCTGCTCCTGTTGTCGGGATTGAGCGGATGCTCTCACACCCGGGCGTTTCGCGACTCGCCCGCCGACGCCGTCAAGACGACCGCCTCGGTCGGCGACAAGCCGCTTCCCATCGTCGCGGGGACGCCCGGCGGCTCGCTTCGCGCCGACACGGCCGACCCCGATCTCCCGCGAACCTCCCGCGGTCGAATCTCGGGGCGGGTGTACGACGAGGAGGGGCGGCCGGTTTCCAACGCTCGGGTCCGTCTCGCTCTGGGAGGCGCCCCGGCGGGCAAGGCGATCTACGCGAACACGGATCGATCCGGCGCGTTCACGTTGAGCGGTCTTCGACCGGGGTCCGAGTACACCGTGATCGCCGAGTATCAGGGGGAGCAGGGCATGATGTCCGGTCGCGCCGACGCCGACGCGCCCGATACCGACGTGCGGATCGGTTTGCACTTGCGCGACGTGGGGATCGGCGGCGAGGGGGTCCAGACGGCGGCCCGGCCGAAGCGGTCGAACGTCAAGGCGATCTCCAGGACCGAGGAGATCGACGCCGCCGAGGAACCGCTTGAAGAGCGGGCCGCCGTCAACCGTGAGGACCTGCCCCGGCCGGACTCCGACGACGCCGTCGAGCTGAGCCGCACCGAATCGCGTCGGTCTCGCGCTCCGAAGACCGCGTCCGCCGCCGTCGTCCGCCTCGATCCCGATCTGGACCTCGACGGGGGGGGCGAGCCCGGTTCGAATGGCGACGAACCCCGGCGCGGCTGGTCGTCGGTGGGTTCAAGCTCGGCGAGGCCGGCGCGCGCCGCGCGACCGGCCGAGCCGCTCGTTGAGGACGACGGGGCGTATGAAGACGACAATCCGCTCCCCCCGGCGAGGGAGATCGGAACGGCCGGAGATCGCCGCGGTTACGAGAGCGAACCCGTGCGCGGCGCCTCGACGTCGCGTCGGCGATCGCCGGCTCGGATCGCCGAGGAGGCCCCCCCGGCGCCCGAGGCGGATTGGATCTCGGACTCTGAGAACGACCCGGAGATCGCGAGAGCCGACGCCCCGAACCCACTGCCCGATGGATTTGGAGCCGGAGATCGCGCGGCGGGGGGGGCGGGCTTCGGACCGATCACGATCGACGAACCGGAGCCGATCCCGGAGCGGCGGAGGTCCCCCGCGCGACGCGCTCGAACGGACGACCTCCCCAGGGTGCCCGCCGACGACCCCCAGGCGCTGTTGCCGCCGAGGCCGTCCCGTCCAACCTGGTCGGAGATCGCTCGAGACGCCGGGGCGATCCCGCTCGACGAGGCGCTCGTGAAGACCGCCGCCGTCGGTGGATCGGCGACCCTGGCGGCCGCCGGCCTTGGGGCCGCGACGCGGTCTCAGGCGGTGGAAACCGCGTCGAACCGCGTGTTGAAACCGGGCGGCTCGCTGGCCCCGTCGCTCTTGCCCGAGCGCAGGACCACCCCGTTCTGCGACTTCGACTCCAGCGAGCGCCGGCTCATCGACTTCGCCCTTCCCGACGCCGGCGGTCGGCTGGTCTCGATCCGCGATCTCGACGCCGATTTGATCCTGCTCGACTTCTGGGGCACATGGTGCGTCAAGTGCGTGACGTCGATCCCGCACCTGAAGGAGCTTCAGTCCAGGCTCGGCGGCAAGCGCCTGCAAGTCGTGGGAATCGCCTGCGAGCAGTCGAAGGCCGACCAGCGCGCCGCGAAAGTGTCGGCGGTGGTCGAGAAGATGGGCATCAACTACACGGTGTTGATCACGGGGATGGACGGAAAGTGCCCGGTTCAGGAGGCGTTTCAGGTCCGATTCTATCCGACGATGATCCTACTCGACCGCGACGGCAAGATTCTCTGCCGACAGGAAGGGGCGACGACCGAGACCCTGGCCAAGATCGACCACTACATCGCCAAGAACCTTGACGGTGGAACGTCGTCGTCCCCCCTCGCGGTCGGTCCCGACGTCCCCCGTCGTTGACCGACCGCCAGGGTAGCTCGTCCGCCGAACCTCAGCCCCCCTTCACCACGATGGTGGTGGTCGCCTCCGTCTCCTTCCCTCGGACGGGCCTCGGCTTGGGGGGCTTCTTGCCGCCGACCTCGAACAGGATCAACCTACCCAGAGCGCCGTCGTAGATCTTGCCGTCCTTGACGTGGGCGTGGATCGCGGTGAGGGCCTCGCCGACCGTTTTGGAGTTCGGCCCGAGCATCGGGTCGGCCCCGATGGGGGAATCGAGGGTCACTCCCGAGGGGAGTGCGGCTGTGATCTGCGCCTTGTCCTCCTCATTGATCGGCGGCGCGGCGGTGGGGGCGGGCGACGACCCGCCGCATCCCGGCGTCGAGATCGAGCCGATCAAGCAGAAGAGCAAGGCGAGGCGGGTGAGGCGACTACGGATCGACGTCATCGTTGATTTTCCTTGCGAGCCGCGACCGTTGCGGCGGGGTCGGACGGGAATCCGGAAGGAATCGTCGTTGTCTGATCGCACTTGGGGCAGGCCCGATCGGCCGCGCGAGCGCTGCGCGGCGCGACGGGGGAAGCTATCAAGAGTTTGCATCATCGCGTGGAAGAAATCAAGTCGGCGCGCCGAGTGGCAGACGGCGGCCCGCCGCGGTTAGAACAGGTTGATGATATTCCCCTCGGCGTCTACGTCGATTCGTTCGGCGGCGGGGCGCATGGGGAGGCCGGGCATCCGCACGATCTCGCCGGTGAGCGCCA
>CALCIC010000931.1 GCA_937907405.1 uncultured Isosphaeraceae bacterium
GTTTCAATCCACGCCCCCGCGCGGGGGGCGACTCCGATTCCCCAAGTGTAATTGAGGAAAGGATTCAGGTGGCGCGTTTCGCGAACCGGCGAGATACGCGACGCTCGACTATGAGAATCCAGACGCGAGAAAGATGCAATACAAATTGCCAAAGAGAGTTGCGCGAATCGCGAACCGGCCGGGCGACGGATGCGCGCTTCGGGTCCGCGTTAGAAGATCAAGGGGCCTTCCACGTCGTAATCGGGCTTGACGCCGTGGTGTTCGACTCGGCCTTCCCAGTGGGCGCCTAGATGGTAGAACCGCAGGCTGTCCTCCTCCAGCGCGATGACGGCGAGCAGACGATCGCGGCAGACGGTCCAGAGGGCGGGGTCGATCTTCAACTCGAACACCGAATACTGAACCCGCTGGCCGTAGTCGAGGCATGCCCGCGCCAGGCGGCGTAAGCGTCGCTTGCCTTCCGGAGACGTGGTCCGCACGTCGTAGGTCACGAGCACGTGCATGTGATCTCCCGCGCGAGTCGAGGTCGGAGGAAAGGGACGAGGAAGGGAAGGGCGGGGCGGCTCACGGAACGACTCCCGTGCGGCGCGGTCGACGACCGCCGACGTCCGTCACCCCTTCCAGAGGAAGGGAGGATAGGCGTCGAGGTCGCCGCGAATCCAGCGGACGAGCAGGAGCGACTGGAGGTGCGGGAGCATGCCTAAGAGGGTCTTCTCGCCGAGGAAGGGATGCGTCAGGGGATCCCACTTCCGTTGCTGGTAGGCGACGAGGACGGCCTTCCGGGTCGCGTCGCTCATCTCGACCGCGCCGTTGTCGAGGCGGCGGAACCCGTCGGGGAGGACCTGGCGGCGATTGATCAGGGAGTAGGCGAGGCGGTCGGCCACATACGCCCGAAGTTCCTCCATCATGTCGAGGGCGAGGCTCGGCTTGCCGGGCCGGTCGGCGTGGAGGAACCCCACGCAGGCGTCGAGCCCCACGGCCTCGCAGGCGGATCGGACGTCGTGCAGCAGCAAGGTGTAGATGAAGGATATCAGGGCGTTGATCGGGTCGAGAGGCGGCCGGCGGCTCCGCCTGGCGAAGCCGAACGCCTCGCGCGACGAGGCGTTACTCAGCAGCGCGTCGAAGGCGCCGAAGTAGTGGACGGCGGCCTCCCCCTCAAGCCCGCGGGTCGAGTCGAGCGCGGTCGCTCCCCGGAGTTCGTGGATCGAGGCGGACAGGCGGTTCGCGGCGCTTCGGAGGTCCGCGACGCGATCCGGATCGCCCTCGGCGTCCCTGATCGCGCGGAGGAGCACGCCGCGGGAGTTCGCGACCTTGGCCAGGACGATCCTCCGGGCGACGTCGAGGGCCACCGCGGGGTCGTCGGCGAGGCGGTACTGCCGACGCCGCACGAGGACGTTCCCGTGCGAGGCGCCGCGGACGGACGCGAGGAAGCGGCCGTTCTCGGTGAGGAACGAGATCGCGACGCCGCGGTCGGCGCAGGCGCCCAGCAGCGCGGGGGAGCAGGCGACGCGGCCGAAGCAGACGATGCCCTCCAGGTTGTGCAGCGGGAGTTGCGCGCGGGACTTCCGGTCGACTCGGACCTGGACGGTCTCGCCCCTCCTGGCGAGATAGGATCCCTGGGTCGTGACGTAGAGGGTGTTGAGATGGACCTTCACGGGGCGGTCTCCTCCTCGGCGGGGTCGGCGGCGGCGAGGGAGTCGAGGAGCCGGTCGAACGCAGATCGGGCCGAGCCGCGGCCCCCAAGCTGGGGGAGGCATAGACTCCGCAACGAGCAGCGCTCGCACTTGGGGCCGGGCTCGGCGGGCGGGGTGCGACGCGCTCGGATCAACTCGTGGAGCCTCGCCGCCGCCTCGATCGTCGCGCGGCGAAGCTCGGGGGAGATCTCGACGGCGACGCGGCGTCGCGTCTTGCCGTAAAAGAGGGCGCCGCGGACGACGGGCAGGCCCGTCATCTCCTCCAGGCAGAGCGCCTGGGCGCAGAGCTGGACGCGGTCGCAGTCGTTCTTCTTGGGGCGTCCCCGCTTGTACTCGACCGGGAACGGCGGGTCGCCGCGCGTCCACTGGACGACGTCGGCGACGCCGAAAAGCCCTAGCTCGAATGAATGCAGCGGGATGGCCCGAAGGGACCTTCCCTCGGGCCGGGTGGTCGACCGGCCGCCGTGGGCCTTCTTGTGGAGGACGTTCCCCTCGGCGGTGGCGCGATTCTCCGCCCACTGCCGCTCGACGTGGATCAGCGCGCACTGGCGCTCGCAGTAGAGCAGATGCTGGAGGGCGGAGATCGGCAGGAGGTCCGCTTCGGAGTAAGGCATGGATCAGGACCACTCGATCCAGTGCTCGACGGTCACGCCGTCGGGCAGGTTTTTCTCCTCCACGTCGAGGACGTAATCGTCGGACGAGCGGGGCGGGCGACCCTCGCCCTGGTTCTCCGAAGCGCCGGGGAGCGGCTGCACGCCCGGCTTCGGGCGGCAGTGGACGCGGCCGAAGAGCCTGTCCGAGCGGGCGTTGCCCAGCGGGCTCTCGTGGCGGAAGGCGACGCAGGCGACCGGCCGCATGTCGGCCCTCGCGGCGGACTTGTCGCTCTCGAACATCCGGTCGAGCGCCTGCTTGAAGAGATCCAGGTCCGTTTCCGAAAACCCCGTCCCGTTCGACCCACCCGCCAGGTTCGGGTTGACGTACCCGTGGACGCGGTAGAGGCCGTAGGGGACGGTGAACTTGCGGCCGATGGTCCGCTCCTTCTCCAGGTCCTTCTCGTGGGTCACGGCGCAGCGCGTCACGGCGTGCTCGTGGCTGATGATCGGGTGGAGCGAACGGGCGATGCCGAACTGGATCGGGCCGCGGACCTGGCCGCAGTTGACCTCGGTCGTCATGACGGCGCCGAAGGCCCGGATGTCGAAGAAGTTGTCGCACATCCAACGGGTCAGGCGACGGTCCTCCTCGGCCTTGTCCTTCCCCTTGGCCGCCCGCTTCTTCGTCTTGTCGTCCAACTTCGGCTTCACCGCCGAGTAGGCCCGCTCGTGCTGATTGTTGAGGACCGCCTTCTCCTTGACGTAGATCTCGAACGGCGGCTGCTCGCCATGAAGCAGCCCCACGAAGTTCCGGATCTTCCGCTTCAAACAGACATCCGTGACGAGCCCCTGCCCGGTCTCCGGGTCGATCCTCGGCAGGTTGCCGGCGTCGGGATCGCCGTTGGGGTTGCCGTCGGTGATGTCGAAGAAGTAGACGATGTCGTAGCGGTGGCCCACGGGGTCGCGATCGGCGGCGGCGTCATTCATCGCTGGTCTCCTTGGTCTCTTCGGCCTTCTTGGTGAAGAACGCCTGGCGCTGGTGGAAGTAGCCGATGTAGAAGAGCCCCTGTCGTTCGAGGGGCAGATACCGAGGGAACTGGCCGATCCGCCCGATGATCTCCTGGTCGAGCCGGTCGAAATAGCCCTTGGTCCGCTTCTTCTCGCTCCGGGCGTCCTCGGAGTTGGTCGGCAGCTTCTCGACGTGGTGGTGATGGAGCTTCAGCAGGCGGGGGAACACGATCGAGGGCGTCGCGGCGGCGGCGCCGAAATACGAATCCTTGACCGACTTGTTGAGATCGCCCAGAGCATTCGTCTGGGCGAATTCGAGGGCGGCGAACAGGCGGCCGAGTTGGTACGCCTCGTCGGGGTGGTCCTTGTCCAGCGCCACGGGCACCTCCATTCCGATGTTTCGGATCAAAAACGTCTTGAGAATCGCGGCCCGGATATGGTTCACGCGCGAGTCGACCCGGACCCGTCGAACGATCGCGGTGAAGAGAGCGCGCGGATACCGGAGGCCGCCGAGCACGGCGCGGGCGACCTCTCCGGCCAGTTGCGGGGGGATGTCCTTGGGCTCGCGGGCGGTCTCCAGCAAGAGCCGCCGGATGATGAGCGGGGGAGCGTCGGGCCGCGCGCCGGTCATCTCCAACCGTTCGACGTGTTCCGCCAACCTTTCGGCGAACTCGTGGACGGTGCCCGCGAGCCAGTAGCGGACGTTGAGCCGGCTGGCGTTGGGCGAAAGACCGAGAATGTAGAACGGGGCGTCGGGATCGGCGAGCCGATCCGCGAGCCGACCCCGACGGGCGGCATCCAGGAACGCTCGGACGCGATCGACGGTCGCCCGGTGCTCGGCCTCGTTCTCCCTCGGGACGTCTTCGCCGAAGATCTGGCTGAAGGTTTCCTCGGCTTCGCCGCCCTCGTCTCGATCCGACCAGAAGACGACCGTGGCGTCGCCGATGCGGACCCTCCGCGCGTCGTCGGCGAGCAAGCGGTTGAGGGCCGTGGTGTAACGGAAGGCATCGTGGACGCCGACGGGGGCGTTGAAGCTCTGGGACTTGCCGTAGCTCTCGAACGCGTTGAGGTTGAACGAGACGATGGCCGCCCCCATCGTGTTCGCCCCCACGACCCCGCTGATCGAGGGATGGAGCCGGGCGAGTTCGTCCTGCTCGCCATCGACGAGCGAGTAGCCGACCTGGCCGGAACCGTCCTGGGCGTCGCTCGCCGAGCGCCGGAGCCAGGCCGCCCGGACGCGCTCGCTCTGGTGGACGTAGCCCGGCCGGCCCCGGAGCTTGAACACGACGTTCAGGCCGGCGAGTTCGTCCCAGTTCGACGGCGGTTCCGCGCCGACGGGATCCCAGCGATCGAGGAAGCGGCAGAGGGCGGCGAAGCCCTCGTCGTCGGCCAGTTCGTCGCGGAGCGACAGGTGGAGATCGCGGAACGCCGCGAACATCGCGTTCGCGCGTTCGGGGTTCCCCTTGGTATCACGACCCAGCGCGTAGCCGGTATTATCCCAGCAAAAGAACGGCTTCAGGCCGGTCCCCTGACGCCCGCCGCCGTCGGGGACGAGCAGCGACCTGGGCGCCGGCTTCCCGCGCGCGCCCGGTTCCCGAATGTCCTGGAGGTCGACGAGCGAACCGTCGGGTCCCAGGACGACCTGGGCGTGGATCTTTTCGACGCTGAAGCCGAAGTCGGCCACCGTCTGGTTCGGGGCCGTCTTGAGCCGCTGGTAATAGGCGATGAGAGCGGGGAGCAGCCCGCTCGCGGGCCGTGCCCGAGTCATCGGCGGGCCTCCTTCGGATCGAAGGGCGGCGCGTCGATCACGCCGTCGCGAAGCACGGCGCGAAAGAACCTGGGCGTCATGCCGTCGGCGAAGTCGATGTCGTGCAACATGAAGCCGAGATCGCGCTCGCCCCGCAACTCGGGATGGACCTCGGGGAGCGATTCCCCCTCCTCGACCAGGGCGAACTCGGCGGCGAACTCGCGGCAGCCGAGGTACGGCCGATGGAAGCACCGGCCGTCGCGGGCGCGACGATTGAACTGATCGAGATGCTTGCCGGCGTTGACCTCGCCGCCCTGGATCTCGAAGCGGGCCTCGATGATGTAGGCGACGTCGCGAAGGATCGTCGCCGCCCGTTGCTGGCGATCCTCCCCGACGTAGAGCCCGAGCCACCCCCGCCCCGACTTCATCGCCGAGGCCGCCGTCGTCGCCGGAATCTTGCTCGCGACCTCGTTACGCCGCAGCGACGTGAAGCGGATCGGATTAAGGACGTGGATTCGCGTGACGATCCAGCGGATCTCCGGCTTCCAATAGATCGCCTCGACGATCCCCCGAGCGGCTGAAGGCGTGATTACATCGTAACTCGCGCGCTCTACCTTCTGATCTGGTCTCGTAAAGCACGCGAAGTCACCCCAGACGCGGAGCCGAATACCCATGTGATTGATCCTCCACGATGATTTGGGGACCGGGACCGCTCGCCTCCAAGGCCCGACGGCGGACCGTCGGGCCTTGGAGGTTACGGTGAGAACCCTAGCTCCCCGCAGGGATTGATGCGGGGACGACGGGGCGATTTCGGCGACGCTTGCACGGGCTCGACCCCAAGCCTCGCTTGCGAGCGTGCAACAGAGCCCACCAGACCTCGTGTCGTGTAAGCGCCATCCCAGCGCGTGTTAGAAACTTTGCGTACACCGCTTCGAAGTCAGGGGTGTAGGGCAGCCGATCCAGCGTCAGGGGCAGCTCGGTCAAAAGCTGCTTCGCGATCTCGATCCGCCGGGCAATCGCCATCGTGTGCTCCATGTACCAAGCAGAAGCATTGGACTCGTCTCGCTCCCAAATATAGACTAGGAGGTACTGCGCGGCAAGCTCGTCTTCGGCGGATTCCCGTGGTTTTTGCGTCACCCCAACAGGGGTGTGGATTGAAACTGCTTGGTGCATGGAGCGTTACTTGGATGCATGTTGACCGGAGGGAGCGAGCCTCCCTCCGGTCAACTGGGAATCAAGGCGTCACACCACGCAGGCCGCCGGATCCAGCCCGATCACGTCGAGGCGTAGGCCGAGCCGCTTGTCGTAGGCTTTGGGATTGCCCAGATAGAACCGGCCGTGGCGTTCCAGCAGCACGCCGTTCTGGAGCAGGGTCGTCAGCCCGCGCTCGAACACGCCGACGACGTAACGCTGCGCCGCCCGGTCGAATTCGCGGAGGAGCCGCGGTTCGGGCTGGTCGGGCATGGCTTCGAGCTGGGCGATCAGGGAACGGCCCCGCTCGCCGAAGGGGACGAGGATCGGGACCTGGGCGTCGTCGATGAGTCGGTAGGCCGCGGCGGCGGTACGGAACTGGGCGTGCAGCCCGACCTTTCCGTCGAGGCCGAAGCAATCCATGACGCTCTGGCCGTCGACGCCCCGGTCCCAGCCTCGGCCGTCGTCGCCGCCTTGACCCCAGTAATGCAGGCGGAAATACGCCTCGATCGCATCGGGGGCGAGCAGGTCGTCGGCGTGGTCCGGCGCGACCTCGCGGAAACACCCGGCGCTCCTGGTAATCATGGAGTCGGTCGGGTACGCCTTGGTGTCGTACTCGAAGACGACGACCCGCCCGAGGCGTGGTTCACCCTCCTCGACCCCCAGCATCCCCTCGCGGTTACAGCGACCGGCGGCTTGCGCGATGGAATCGAGGCCGGCGACGGCCCGGTAGACGGTCGGGAAGTCGACATCGACGCCCGCCTCGATCACCTGGGTCGAGACGACCCGGCATGGCGTGTCGGACCCTTGCCCCAGGCGTTTCCGGATCCTTTCAACGACCTTCGCCCGGTGCGCCCCGCACATCGAGGCGCTCAGGTGCAGGGCGCGGGGATCGTCGAGGGCCGCGAAGATCGCGGCGGCGTGGCGGCGGGAGTTGACGATGCAGAGTGCCTGAGTCTGCTCCTTCAAGCGCCGGGCGATCTCGTCGTCGGGCGTTTGTCCGATCATCTCGACGGTCGTCCTGCGCAGCGACCGATGCAATCGGGTCGGCTCGTCGATGATCGGGCGGACGTCGGCGATGCCGATTCGGAAGCCATCGCGCCGCTCGATCGCCGGCTGCGTGGCCGTGCAGAGGACGACGGTCGACCCGTAGTTCCGGACCAGTTCCTCGAGCGCGGCGAGCGTCGGCGCGAGCAGCCGGGGGGGGAGGGTCTGGGCCTCGTCGAGGATGATGACGCTCTTCGCCAGGCGGTGGAGCTTCCGGCATCGCGAGGTCCGGGAGGCGAACAGCGATTCGAAGAGCTGCACGTTCGTCGTGACCACGAGGGGCGCGTCGAAGTTCTCGGCCGCCAGCCGCGAGCGGTCGGTCTGACGCCTCGGGTCGTCGGGCTCCAGGTTGCCGTGGTGCTCCAGGACCTCGCCGGCCAGGTCGCCCAGCGCCTCCCGGAACACGTCGGCCGTCTGCTCGATGATGCTCGTGAACGGGATCGCGTAAACGACCCGCCTCAACCCGTGGGTCTCGGCGTGTATCCGGATATGTTCAAGGGCGAAGGCGAGCGAGGAAAGGGTCTTCCCGCCCCCCGTGGGCACGTTCAGCGAGAAGAATCCGGGCGCCAGCGCCGCCTTCGTCCGGCAGGCCGCCAGGACCTCCCCGCGTCGCCGGTTGACCGGGGTGTCCTCGGCCCCGGCTTGCTTCTCGGCGAGGCGCCGATCGAGATGTTCGAGGAGTTCGGCGCAAGACGCCCCCGCGACCCGTCTCCCCGAGCGGGCCGGGTCGAGGAACTCCTCCGTGGCCAGGAAGTCGGCGTCGACCAGGCAGGAAAAAAGCATCCGCGTGAAGAAGGCCAGGGCGAAGCGCCTGCGGTCGCCCTCGGCATCGAGCCGACGCATGGGCGGTAGGCCCAATCCCAGGAGTTCGGCCGGCGCGTCGTCGATCGGCTCGATCGTCTTGCCGAGCCGGGCCCTCAGGGAGGACGCCTCGCCTTCGTTGTCGGGCAGCCCGGCGTGGTGCCCCGCGATGCAATACGCGAGCAGCCTCCCGAGCACCCCGTGATCCGCGGCCAGCTTGGCGCCGGCGGTCGAATGATCGACGGTCCCGGCCAGTTCCGACCGATGGACCGCTTCGTCGAGGACCGAACTCCGGCGCAGGTAGTCCTGGAACGCCGCGCTGTATTTCCCGAGGTCGTGCCAGAGCCCGCCGACCCGCCCGCCGGGGCCCGCGTCGAAGGCCGACGCGAACTCCTCGGCCAGAGCGGCCGTACGCTCCAGATGGTCCCGAAGCGGCTCCCAATCCCCGTCCGGATGCGTATGAGCGTAATGCAATCGCGGCGACCTTTCGTATGCTTGACGCGATGATTCCCGCGCGAGTGGCGAATGAAACGCCACTCGATCTCCGTCTCCCGGCTCCGCTTGTTCGGCCACGACCTCGACCCGAGGGCGGCGATCCGGACGAGCCGTTCACGCCGGTGATCGTGGGGGCCAGGCTGGCGGTCGACTTCGTGGCCCACTCGTACCCTAGGTCGGGAAGCGCGATCGCCACGGTTTACGCCCTCGGGGTGGCGTTTTGACCGTCCGGCGCGTCTGGGCCGCCCTCCGCCGCTCCGACGACGCGAGGCGTCAGGCCGGCCAAGGCCGGCCCTAGCGCCCGCGCTCCGCGGCTTTCCATCCGCTCCGCTTGACCGCCCGGCGCTCGAAACACTAACATCTTGTGTGATTTAAGGTCCGACAGCCGGAGTCCGTCTCGCGGGGATCGCGAGCGGGACGCGAGGAACGCAGGATGAAGAACGAGCCGACCCCGCAACAAGCCCCCGGCGCGCAGCCGACGGGCCGCCACCAGTACGAACACGTCGCCCCGACGGTGATCCACGACCCCGAACGGGACATGATGTTCCTGGACCGCTGGGTCCACCGCGCCTCCAAGGACCCGGTGAAGCTCTGGGGCTTTCTGGCGGCCGCGGCGGTCGCCGTGCTGATCGTGGTGATCGTCTACAACGTGGTCGGCGGCGGGGAGTCCGCGTCCACCCTGGCCTGGAACGGCCTCGACTCCGCCCGAAGCGCCGACGACAAGCTGGACGTCGCCAAGGCCCATCCCAACTCGCCGGCCGCCCCCTGGGCGCGGCTCGACGCCGCCACCCAGCTTTACCAGTCCGGCGTCGCCGACCTCCCCAGCAACTCCGACTCCGCCCTCCAGACGCTGAAGAAGGCCGCCGACCTCTTCGAGCAGATCGCCAAGTCCGAGCCCAAGGACTCGATGACGGCCGTCACCGCCGCGTTCGGCCTGGCCCGCTGCCTGGAAGCCCGCAACGAGCTTCCCAAAGCCGTCGAGCAATACGAACTCGTCGCCAAAACCTGGCCCGACTCCGCCCAGGCCGCCGAGGCCAAGAAGCTGGCCGCCGTCCTCCAGAAGCCCGACGCCGCCACCTTCTACAAGGACCTTTACGCCTTCAAGCCGACCAAGGTCAGCCTCCCGCCGCTGGGCACCGAAAACCTCGACTTCCCCGACGTCGTCCCCGCCCCCACCCACTCCCCCCCCCCCGCCGAATCGCTGATCCCTCCCCCCCCGCCCTCGTCTCAACCCGAGGAGCCCAAGGCCGAGGAGCCCAAGGCCG
>CALCIC010000932.1 GCA_937907405.1 uncultured Isosphaeraceae bacterium
GTCGCCCACGCCCTCTGGTGCCTCGTCGCTCTTGGGTTGAATCATCGCGAAGACGGCCCCAGCGGCCGGCTCCGGTCCATCGAAGGCCGACTGCCGGCGTTCGTGCTCGGCGCGGCGGGGGCGGCGGTCGCGGGGACGTTCCTGGGTTTCACGGTCCCGTTCTGGAGGTCCGAGACGCAAATCGCCAGGGCCGAGGAGTTGATCGCGCGGCGGCCGCCGGACTTCGACAAGGCGGAAAACGCCTACCTGCTGGCCGAGCAGTTCGACCCTTACAACGCCCGCGCCTGGGTCGGTCACGCGTTCCTGAAATACCTCTCCTGGGAATCGCGGGGGGCGCGGCCCGAAGACCTGCGATGGAAGACGATCCCTCCCCTGCTCTTGAAAGCCGCCTCGCCGCCCCGAAATCCAGACGCCTGGACGCTGCACAGCGAGCGCGCCACGATGACCCGGTCGTTGCTCGCTCGGGCCGGATCGCAGCTCTCTCCCCGCGAGTTGATCCCCTTGCAGGCGAGCATCGTCGAGGCGGCTCGCACGGCTTCACGGCTCTATCCCACCAACGCGGGGCTTCACGCGAACCTCGCCGACGCCAGCGCCGACATCGGGATGTTCCAGGACGCCGCCAAGGAAGCCGACGAAGCCCTCCGGCTCGACGCCCTCACCCCCCACCCGGACAAGAAGCTTCCCACCGCCGTCCGCGACCGGCTTCAAGCGAAACGCACCGATTGGGCCGAGAAGGCGAAGTCGTGAGAGCCGCCCGGAGACGTCAGGACGAACTCGCCACGGAGGACGAATCGGCCTCGCCTGTTGGGAGGAGAATTCAACCACGGAGGACACGAGGGACACGGAGGAGGGAGAAGACGGAACGGGGTTCGAGGAGGGGAAGAGAGAAGGATTCCGAGTCGTGACGGCGACGAACTCGCGACGGAGGAGATGGGGAGGCCGTTGACGACGCGATCTTCTCCCCTTGTTCCTTCCCCTCCGCCTTTTCCTCTTCTAGATTCCTCCGCGTCCCCCGCCTCCTCCGTGGTGAGATCGTCTTACTTTTGGCTCGACTTACGCGTTTCCGGGCCTCCGGCGGGACGGGTTTGATACTCGCGCAGATAGTGTTCGTAGGCGGGATCGAGCGGCCGCGAGGACTTCGGGTCGGCGAACGGGAAGTCGGGCATCCCGCGCCAGGGCAAGGGCTCGACCGTGTCGCTGCCGGCGGTGAACGGGTCGGCGTCCTTGCAATACCCGACGCTCCGCAGGACGTAGCTTCGGCTCCAGCTTTGCGGCGGCGGCGGGAGGTCGACGGCGTCGAACTCGATCCGCGCCTCATCGCCGGGGCCGACGACGCAGAGCTGGTCGTCATCGGCCTGCAACAGCCTGGCGACGTCGCCGTAGCGGGTCAGCCGGCCCGACGTCCGGGCCAGCGGCGCGGGGTCGACGTAGTCGTAATCGTAGATGAGAGGAAGCCGGCCGTCGGGCGAGATCTCGCGCATGTAGCCGCGACGACCGAGCGCCGCGCGGGCGACGGGAAGGCTCGCGACCTTGAGCGCCCGCTCGGTCTCGGCGTCGCGGACCGCGACGAACGCCTGGTCGTAGTAGCACTCCATGTTCGTTCGAATCCGAAGCGCGCAAGGGCCGCCGCCGAGCTTGCCGGTGAGGTCGAGCGTCGTCATCCGAGGCAGTCCGGCCGGGTAGCCGGCGTGCGGCTCGATCACCCGCCAGGTCCCGTCGGCCTGCTTCCGCTCGATCATCGGGGGATTGAGCGAAACGCCGGCCGTCGCCGCCGCGTAGTTCGTCTGCGAGTACGGATACTCGACCCAGCCGGCGAGGCAGAGGACGATCCGGTCGTCGGGCCCGAAGCCGCTCAGGCGGTCCTCGAAATCGAGCACGATCCCGTGCTCGGACGCGTAGCCGATCCAGCCGTTGCGGCGGTCGAAGCCGTCGACCGTGCGACGGTCCCAGTGCTTCAGCGTCTCGGTCGCGTCGCGACCGTCGAGGTCTGTCGCCTTCGCCGGTTCGACGGCCAGACGCCATGCGATCAGCGCGCCGGTGGGCCGAGGGCCGGTCGGCGCGAACCGCTCGTCGAGACCGACCGACGAGCCGGGAGGCCGGTCGACCACGTCGAGCGTCAACTGATCGAGATAGGCGACTTCGTCCATCGGTTCGGCGATCGAGATCCGAAGGACCCCCTGCTCCGCCTGGAGCTGATCGGCGGCGATCGCCACCGACTCGTCGCGGTCGGGCTGGCCGTAGACCCCGGGCGCCACGAGGTATCCCATGCCGCCCCCCCCCAGAAAATCGCCCACGCAGACGAACCGCGAGCCGTTCCACGTGAAAAGCACCGGGCAGCTTCCGGTCTTGCGATTATTTTCTGATAACACTATGCTTTGATCACAAGGCGCGTTCAGCTCGCATTGCATGACGCCGTCGGGCCAGCGGACGTGGACGAGCTCGGCCGCCGGGCGGTCTCCCAGCCCGAGCACGACCGGACCGATCGACTGGCCGAGCCCCGCGTCGGGCGTCGTATGGTCGTAGGCGACCTGGACCCCCCGCCCCTGGACGAGCACCCGGGCGCCGATCGCGTGCGAGTTGGTCCGCATCAACTCGGGCTTGACCCGCCAGCGCCCTCCCAGATCGAGCCCCAGCCAGTGGTTGCCGTTGCCCAGGTTCCGCGACAGCGAAGGCGCCCCTCCGGGACTGACGACCAGCAGGTCGGGCAGTGCGTCCCCCGCCAGGTCGACCAGCGCCAGACCGTCGACGGCCGCTGCTTCGGCGCCGGTCGGCAGCGGCTCGGCCGCCAGGCGGGATCGCTCGTTGAGCGCCCATTCGGGGGCGTCGCGAGTGAAACCCGCAAGATCGACGAGCCCGTCGAGGTCGAGATCGAACGCGGCGGCGGATCGCCAGTTCTCGGCGTTCGTCGCGAGCTTCTCGAAGGTGATGCGCGTCTTCGCCTCGGTCGCGCGTTCGGTGGTGTTCCGCCAGATCCGGAGCCGTCCGTCGGCGACCGGCGCGGCGAGGTCGGGACGGCCGTCGGCGTCGAAATCGGCGGTGAGCAGGCCCGAAGCATTCTCCATCGGCGAATCCACCTCGAGCGGGACTTCGTGGAACACGCCGAGCCGGTCGTTGAGGACGGCGACGCCGGGGGCGGAGTCGGCGGTCAGGACCAGGTCGAGGTCGCGGTCGCCGTCGACGTCGCAGGCGGCGACGCCCGTGTGAGTTTGAGCTCCTCCCGTGAGCGGTTCCATGCCGGTCCAGGGGACCAGGTTGATCGAGAGGCCCTCCACGGCCCTCACGTTCTCCCAGGCGACCGCCAACGGCGCCCAGGCCGGGGCCGGACTTCCCGGTATGGCCGCGGCCTGGCCGTCGTTGCGATAGACCGAATTCGCCAGCCCGGGGGGGTGGGGGCGATCGGCGATGAAGGCCGAGTCGGCGTGCTCGGCGGCGGTGTAGTTGACGACGTACAGGTCGAGGTCGCCGTCCTGATCGAGGTCGAGCCAGCGAGCGGAGAGCGAAACCGCCGGCGGGCCGGACCGCTTCAGCGAACCGGTCAGGTCTTCGAAGCGCTTGCCGTCGTTGTTGCGAAGCAGCCGATCGCCGCCGATTCCAGTGAGGAACAGGTCGATGCGGCGGTCGGCGTCGAAGTCGGCGGCGGCCGCGCCGGTGCTGGCCTGGTCGTCGGGGAGTCCGAACGCGGCCGTCGCGTCTTCGAACGCGCCGTCCCCCTTGTTCAGCAGCAAGACGTCGCGCGGTCCCTTGGGGCCGATCACGGCTGAGGTCAGGTACACGTCGGTCTTGCCGTCGCCGTCGGCGTCGAACGTCGCAACCCCTGCCCCGAACCGGGCCCGGATGCGGCCGATCACGGCGTGCTTTCCGTGAAAGTCGTCTCGTCCCGCCCAGTGTTCGCCGTCGGCCAGTTTCACGTGGAACGGCTGGAGGATGTCGAACCTCGGAGGCGCGGCGCGTGAGAACGCGGCGGCCTCGGGCCGCCCGAACGGGTTCACCGCGAGGGCGTAGCGGCCCATCTCGCCGTAAACCTTGTCGGCCGAGTTCCCAGTTCCCGGCACGGGGCTCGGCCGGTCGGGGTTGATCTGGCGCCAGCGGTCGAGCAACTCCTTTTGCTTGTCGGGTTCGCCGGCGAATCGGTAGGCGAACGAGAGCTTGTAAATCGCGGGCGTCAGATACGGGTCGCAGGCGAGCGCCCTGGTGAGCAGTTCGATTTGTTCCCTCGCCTGCCCCGCCCCCGCGCCTCGGGACGGCTCGTCGGGGTCGGTCACGGTGCTCGCGGCCCAGTACCAGGACGCCGCGTCGTTGGGATCGAGTTCGGTCACGCGGCGGAAATGCGCGTGGGCCTTTGCAAGGTCGCCCTGCTGCTCAAGGATGATTCCCCGGCAGAAATGCGCCTGACGATTCTCGGGCTGGCGATCCAGCACGGCTTGGAGGAGGTCCAGCGCCTCGTCGAAGCGGTTTTGGTCTGAGCCGGCTCCTGAGCTCTCGGCCGACGACGCCTGCGCGCCGCTGTCGTTCAAGAGCGCGATCGCCAGGTTGATCGAGCCGGGAATCCACCCTGGCGCACGGCGCTGGACCTCGCGAAAGGCCTCCGTCGCCTTGCGATATTCGTACTGCTCCAGCAGGCCCACCCCTCGGAAATGGGCCGTCGAAACGGCGTCGACCTCGGCGGCGGGGATCTCGTCCTTGAGCGGCTCGACGGCTCCCGGGACCTCGGCGACCCTTGGCAGGCCTTGCCCCGGCGGCGGCGACTTGGGGACCTCCGTGGGCTCGTCGTCGCGGCCCTGGCAGGCCGAGGCGGCGCACAGCAGCACGGCAAGTACGACGAGCCGTCCCCGGCGAGGGCGCCGGGCGGTGTCTAATGGCATGAATGGGCTCCTCGCAGGATGGCAATCGTTCAAGGCGTGGCAAACCTCGGATCGCGGGTCGTCAAGGTCCCGAGCCGGGGCGATGGATGGGCCGGGCGTAGAGGTGAGTATAGGCCTCCGCGCGGATCTGCGAAAGCAGATCATGGCCGCGCCGCCGCAGCCGCTCGGCGCGGAGGGCCGCCAGATCGATCGGGCCGACGACGATCTTCTCGAACGGTCCAGGATCGGCCTGGGCGAGGATCCGGCCGTCGTAGTCGACGATCATGCTGCCGCCAGGCCACGAGAACGGCGGATAGTGCGAGGCCCTCGCCCCCTGGTTGGCGGCCACGACGTAGGCCATGTTCTCGACGGCGCGCGCCCGGTTGAACAGCGTCCACCAGTCCAGCGGCGGCGTCGCCCCCCAGGGGTCCATGTACGCCGAGACCCGGATCAAGACCTCGGCCCCCGCCAGCGAAAGGGCGCGGAGGACTTCCGGGAACAGCCAGTCGTAACAGATCGCCGCGCCCAGGCGGCCGATCTCGGTCTCGACCACCGGGAACAGCGGCTCGTCGTAGCCGGGCAGATCGTGGGGGCTGGCGTGGACCTCCCACGGCAGCCAGGGGTTCACCTTGCGGTACCGGCTGAGCAGGCCGTCCGGGCCGATCAGACAGGTGGTGTTGAACACCGCCCCGGGCCATTTGCGGTCGACTTCCAGGAAGCTCCCGGTCTGGATGTAGATCCCCCGCTCTTTCGCCTTCGCGGCGTAACGGTCGGTGTGCTCGTTGGGGATCGAGACCGCCAGCTTCTCGGCCAGTTCGTCGACCGTCTTGTAAACCGGCGCGGCGTGGGCGAACTCAGGAAAGACGACGAGCCGGACGTCGAAGAACGGCTCGTAGCCGACCACCGCGCGATCGATCATCCCCAGCAGGAAATCGACGCGGTCGGGGATCTCGGCGCGGGTCCGGGGACAGGGTAAGTCGGTCTGGCAGGCGGCGGCGTAGTAGCGTTCGATCACGAGGAGGTCGCTCGGGGTCGGTCGTGCTGGATCAGGGCTCGTCGATGGGCGGCTTGAACGGATCACCGCCGCCGGCGTCGAGCGTTTCCGGAGGAGGTTCGACGGCCGTCGGCTTCGGCTGCCTCGTGGCGTCGAGGAACGCGGTTAAAACCGCGTCGGGTCGGCGATGGGGATCGTCGAGCCGTCGAAAGACGTCGGCCGCCGGGCCTTCACGCCCTGAGAGGAACCACTGCGCGCCGAGGACGAGCCAGGCGTCGCGGTCGCCGGGGTGGGCGTGCAGATGGGATTGGAGCTTGGCGATCCGCTCGGCGAAGTCGGCGGGCTCGGCGTAAAGCGCCTGGACGTCCCGCGCGGTGGCGATCCAGCCCGGCTGGGCGGTCTCGGCCTCGCGGAGAAGATCGGCGGCTTCGCGATAGCGTTCGCGGACGATGGCGATCTGGGCGAGCCGAACGCGCGGCGCCGCCGCGCCCGGATCGAGCCGCGCCGCCTGCTGATAGCGGTCCTCGGCCCGCTTCCAGTCGTCGATCCGGAACATGCGGTCGCCCAGCGTGAGCAGTTTCTCAGCGCGCGCCGGGTCGCCCTGGCGGGCCCTCATCGCGGGCTGGGCCGGCCGGGCCGCCCGGATCAGCCCCGGAGGAGGCGACGGCGCGACGGGGCCGCGGTCGAAGATCGGCCGGGGCATCGAGACCGGCGCGACGAGCGGCGGCCGGAATCCCAACCCGCCGTGCAGAACCGGGAAGTAGGAGTAGACTTCCCCCGTCGGGCTCACGGTCGTGACGTAGAACGGATAGTAGCACGACCAGCCCGACGAGACCGCGCCCGAAACCTCGGCCGAGCCCGGAGCCGGGGTTCCGGCGCCGCTCGCTTTTCCCGATCCGGACGGGGACGACGAGCCGGAGCTTGAACCGACGCTCTGGGACCGAGTGGTCGACGCCGAGGCGAGTGTGAGGATCAGGACCGTCGCATGCAGCGAATGTGACGTGGTCATGGCGTTGCCTTGCTCCCTCCCTGCCCGACCGTGGAGCTTCCTCATGATTTCCATTACCATTATCACCAGTCGCCGCGACAAGGTAAATGGCGACGCCGAAGGGAATCGGTTGATCGTCGGGCCGTGTGGCGTGGTCGCCTCATCGCCGGCGCGCCGACGGGCTGCGCGGACGACCGCTCAGCAGGCTCGGCGACGCGCCGACGTTCAGGCTGGGACGTCCCGGGAAATGGCTCGGATCGAGAATCAAATCGTCCGGCGCGATCGGGAACGATCGAGAGCGTTCGAGAAATCGGACGCTTGGGTACGGCGAACCGGGTCGAGGTCCGGTCACCCCCCGGATACGGTTGCCGCCCCAGAGGTTGATCCACTTCGTCACGACGTTGCGGCCGCGGTTGGGCAGCGGCGCCCCGATCGCCTCGACGAACGCGACGACCTCGACCGCATCATTGCTTTGCTGCCAGAACACCTGGCAACGTGCGATCGCCTCGGCCTCGGCGCGGAGGAGGACGCTCTCGCGGCCGAGCAGATCCAGATACGCCGTGTTCGACCCCGAGATCAGCCAGGGGCGATCGGGGCCTGGTTCGCCTCCCGGCCAGGCCGCCGCGCGGACGACCGCCGCGCCGGCCGCGATCGTGCAGCGGTCGAATCGCAGGTCCGCGTTGAACCGGCTGCGCGCCACCAGACTCGGCGCCAGGGCGACCACGTCGCCCCGAGCCGCGACCGCGCAGTTTGAGAGCCCGACGAACCCCTGACCCACCTCCGCCTCGATCCCCACGCCGCCGGTGATCAGAATACAATCCGAGAGCAGGCAGACCGGCCGATCCCAGGGCGTGGTGAACAGCTCCGTTTCAACCGGTCGAGGGCGGGTCGTCGCGGCCCGAAACGTGATCAGCCGGTTCGTCGAGGGGCCGGCCGGTTGAGGCCCCGTCAGTTCGCAGGATTCGAGCGTCAGGAATCCGTCCTCGACGCGAAGCAGCGATTCAAGGCCGCAGTCGTCGTCGGCCTGGATGCGAACCCGCGACAGCGAGAGCGATCCGCCGTGAAGTTCGATCATCGCCCGGCCGCTCGCCTTCTCGGCGGGGACCAGGACCAGCCAGGGGGCGTTGGGATCCTTCGGCTGCTCCACCTCCAACTCCAGCCGCATGCCGTCGGGAAGACGGACGGGAGAGCATCGCCGCGGACCGGCGCCCCGCGCCTGCACGCGCAGTCGGCGCGCCGGGGCCGCGGCCCGATCGCGAAGGAACAACCCCAGGTCGCCGTTCCATTCGGCCAAATCGGCGTCGAAGACCAGCGTCTGGTATTCGCCTTTAGGGGTGGTCGCCTCGGCGTCTCCGGCAGCCGGCGGCGCCGGCGACCACGGCCGGGCGGCCGGCATCGGCGGCGCCGGGAAGGTCAGAAGAGTCTTGGCCAGCAGGAACGGTCGCGGCCGCGCCACGGCCTGCAGCGACGCCTCGCGCCCCGGTAGATACAACGCCAGATCGGCCGTCGTCAGGTCGGCCACGGTCGCGGGGAGGCGCCATTCGACGAAGACCTCCTGGCTCTGACGCTCGGAGGCGCTCCACGTGGAACGAAACGCGGGCAGGTTGCGCGTGTGGATCATCTGCTCCGGGCCGACGGCGAAGTAACCTCGCCAGCCCAGGAACTGGTTGTTGTCGCCCGACCAGTCGAGGCTGGCCGGAAGCAGCGCGGCGGGATTCTCAGAGCTGGTCAGACTCGCCGTGCCGGGCCCCTCGAACCGACCGAACGCGTTGTCGAAGGCGCGGACCACCATCCGCTTCGAGGGCGGATCGGATCGACCTTCGCCCCCCAGATCGATGAAGGGGCCGCGGCATCCCAGAACGTTGCCGAGCAGGTGCAGCCGGTGATCGGCCGGGTTCGGCACGCTGGGCGTCTTCACGATCGGACCTTCGCCTGCCAGGATCGAACGCTCGACCATCAGTTCGACCGGACCTCGCCTCAACTCGAACAGCGACGCCACGTCGCCTCGAATCAGGCACTTCTCGATCCTGATCCGCGACGGCCGACCGCCGGGGTCGTCGGCGCGGAGGAACGTGAACGGCGCGTGAGACAGGTTGACGATCGTGACGGTGCAATTCCTCAACGTCAACTCCGCGCCCTCGCAGTGGAACAGCGCGCGCTGGTTCTGCGACAGGTCCCGCACGTTGACGACCAGATCGATCGAATCGAGCGTCAGTTTTTTGTTGGAGAGCGTGACGACGCCCGGCTGTTTGCGCACCACGTCGAGCGTCGGCCCGTCGATCCGGACGACCGGGCGACGTCCCGGCGCGGCGCGGATCAGCCGCGGATCGCCGGGGACTCGGAAGTCGTCGATCGTGAACGGCCCGTCGTCGCCGATCTCGACGGTCCCCTTCGTGACGTCGAGCGCCTGCCGAAGACTGCGGACGATTCCGTCCCCGTGAGTTTCCGGCGCCCGCTGAACCCGCGTCGTCGGGCCGTCGATCTGATCGACGATCGGCGCGCGTCCCCAGGCCGGGAGGTACTTCGCCAGGGTCTCGGGGGTGTATCGCGGCTCCGGCGGCGGCGCGGTCGGCGGCGCGTCGACCGGCTCCCGCCAGGCCTCGACGACCGACGGGGGGGCTGGCTTCTTGGCGATCGTCGCCGGCCTGAGATCGACCACCGCCGGCGGCGGGAGTCCGTTCGCGTCCGGATTGGAAGCGTCGCCGGGCTCCGGCGGCGGCTCGAAGCCGACGACCGGCGGCGACGGCGTGGGGATCGGCCCTCGAATCAGGAGGTCGAGGCCGATGATCACGACGATCGCGAACAGCCCCGTCACCGCGCACCGGACGACCCAGGCGGTCGCCGAGAGCGAAGGCTCACGCGCGCCCAGCCTCGCGCCGATGCCGATTCCACTCGGATCGACCGACGATCGGGGTTCGTCGGCGCCCAACCGTTGCAGCACCGAGCTGTAGGGCGAGGGGGGCCCCGCTGCTGAATCGCCGTTCGTCAAGGGGGGGTCGAGTTGCAGTGGCGCAAGAG
>CALCIC010000933.1 GCA_937907405.1 uncultured Isosphaeraceae bacterium
AGACGATGCCGGCCGCGGCGCAGGCGCGGGCGAACTCGGCGTTCTCGGAGAGGAAGCCGTAGCCCGGATGGATCGCGTCGACCCCCTTCTCGACGGCCAGGCTGACGATCGACGCCACGTCCAGATAGCTGCGGATCGGCTCCCCCACCTTGCCGACCTGATACGCCTCGTCGGCCTTCAGCCGGTGCAGCGAGTACCGGTCCTCGTGCGAGTAAACGGCGATCGTCCTGATCCCCAACTCATGGGCCGAGCGAAAGATCCGGATGGCGATCTCGCCCCGATTGGCGACCATCAACTTGCGAAACGGAATCATCAATTCTTCCCGACGGCCTTGAGGACTGGACTGGAACGAGACAAGAGGCAAGCGCCAAGCGCAGGCCGATGATTATCCCAGATTCCCCCCCCACTGGCTATCCAGAAGGCGCGGCCGCCGCATCCCCGCATCCCCAGTCGTCGACGGCCCGTCGACCGAGCGTCCGCGTTCAGGAGCCGGAGGACGAAGAAGGCCGAAGCGACGTCGGGCCGACGGCGGCCTGCCGGGCGAAATCCATGAAATTATCTTGAATTACGCAAAATTGAGTGCAACAATTGAACGGTTTTTGCATTGCGTCGCGAAACTCGGTCGTTTTCGTGGACGACCCGATCGCCCTGAACCGCGCTGCTTCGCGTCAATGCGCCGGCGGCTTCTCTTCGTTCACGCGAAGGATGTGATCATGCCCCGCGATCTGCTCTTGTCGGCCGAGGGACGCCAGGGCGTCGAGCAATCCGTAGCCCGGTTGAAGGGAAGAATCACTCACCGATTCGCGGACGACCTGCTCATCGCGAGGTTCCCCGACTCCGCAAAACTCCAGCGCCTGGAAGCCGACTTCTCGGCCGAGGCCGAAGCCTCGGCGCCCAAGACCAAGTCCAGGGCCGCGGCCAGGGCCAGACCTGGAGGGAAAATCTCAACGCTCGTGGCGAAAGCCTGGGCCGCCAACCTTGAGTCGGGCCCCGGCCTCGCGTCCACCGCGGAAGAAGGGCTCTCCTGGACCGACCAGAACTTTACGGCGCCGGCGTTCAACACCGGCGCGTTTGAAGCCGACCTCCTCACGCCCCCCCTCGCCGGCGACGTCGTCTTCAGGGCGGCGGGCGCCCCCGGCGGAGGCGTGTTGAGGTCGACGGGGACGCCGACCAGTCGATACATGGTCGGCTCCATCGCGTTGGGCCTCGTCATCGTGTCCGGGGATTCGCCCTCCCTCCGCTTCACCGACGCCGAGAAGGTGAAGGTCATCGAGCAAGTCCAGAAGGGGGCGAACTTCCTGGCGACCGCCGAACCCAGGGCCCAGGTCTCGTTCTCGTACGACGTCCAGGACCTCGTCGTCACGATCGGCCAGGGCCCCTATCCAGGCGCCGTCGACATCTACGAGCAATACGAGATGGGCTGGCGCGACGAAGCCCTGGGGAAACTCGGATACAGCCCCGGCCGCGTCGGCTACCGCGCCTATGCAAACGCCCTGGCGGCCGATCAGGGGACGAGATGGGCGTACGTGGCGTTCTTCACGAAGTACCAGCTCCGGCATTTCGCTTACGCGGTCTCGGAAAAGCTCGTGATGAACTACGCGAACGACAACTGGGGCCCCGACAACATCCATCGGGTCTTCGCGCACGAATCCTGCCACATCTTCGGGGCGAGCGACGAGTACGGAAGCTGCGTCTGCGGCGAGGTCAGTGGTGAATTGAACGGCCCGAACAACAACTGCGTGAATTGTCCGAGGGCCCAGGTCCCTTGCCTGATGAACGCCAACACCTTGCAATTCTGCAAGTGGACGAAGAAGCAAATCGGCTGGGACGCATCCCTCTTCCCTCCCTCCCCATCGGCGGCGCTTACGGGTAAGAAGCGGGGCGAATGACGTCCTCGGAGCCGAAGCGGCGTTCTCGACGGGGGGCCGACGCCCGCCGCGGGTCGGGGGATCAGCCCGGCGGTTCGAAACCGGGGGCGTCCCAGCTCAACCCCTCCCCGGCGGGTTCTTCCTCGCCCCTGGCCCCAACCATCGCCTTCGCCGCGAGTTGGGCCGAGGGGGGAAGGTCCTGGAGGACTCTCGCGGGGACCGGCCCGACGAACGCCTCAACGCCGGCGGGCAGTCGCGCGACGTCCTCCGGGGTGAAACGCCCCTCGATCAGGTGAGGAGAAACCCGCGCGATCACGTTCCCGTCCCCGCCGCGCAGGAGTTCGTTCGTTTCCCGATACGCCCTGGGATTCGGGGCCACGATCAGAAAGTGTTTCATCTCCCCTCCCTCCGCTCGAGGGGGCGGGTCGTCCGTCCTCCCGCCTCGCGCCGCCCCAATCCGTTCCGCGCATCGTCGTCCCCCACGCTCAATCATAAGCAAGGAACAAGGCCGCGGCAATCAATCCGTACGTCCCTTGAGGGGCGGCAACGGAACCTCGTCCCCGCGGGCGTTGCCGCGAGGGCCTGGATGGGAAATAATCGGGGACGGCGACGACCGCATCGAGAACGAGGAGCCCACTGATGAATTCCGAAGATCCCCTGTCGCGACGTGACTTCCTCGCCGCTTCCTCGATCGCCCTCGGCGCGGCGGCGGTCGTCGGGGCGGAAGCCTCGGCGGCGGCTCCGCCGGCCAAGCTGGCGTTGCACGGCGGCGAAAAGGCGGTCGTCGAGCGGCTGCCGAAACACATCCGCTGGGGAGCCCCCGAGAAGGAGCGTCTCGACGCGATGATCGGGCAGGACACCCTCTTCTACTGGAAGGGGCCCCAGACGACCCTGCTGCTGGAGCGGTTCCGGAAGATTTGTCCGCTGCCCCACGCGACGTCGTGTTCGTCGGGCACCGCCGCGCTCCATATCGCGGTCGCCGCGGCCGGGATCGCGCCGGGGGACGAGGTGATCACCAGCCCGATCACCGATATCGGCACCGTGATCGGCGTCCTCTATCAGCAGGCGGTCCCGGTCTTCGCCGACCTGGGACGCGACACGTACAACCTCGATCCCCAGGACGTGGAGCGGCGGATCACCCCCAGAACCAGGGCGATCATCGCCGTCCACCTCGCCGGCAACCCCTGCGATCTCGGTGCCTTGAAGGAATTGGCGGACCGCCGCAAACTCGTCCTGATCGAGGACTGCGCGCAGGCCTGGGGGGCGCGGCGCGGCGGCAAGCCGATCGGGACCGAGGGGGACTTCGCCTGCTTCTCGCTTCAGAACTCCAAGCAGGTGACCTGCGGCGACGGCGGCCTGGTCGCGTCGGGCGATCCGACGTTCGGCCCTCGTCTCCAGCAGTTCGGCGACAAGGGGATGGATCGACTGGCGAGCGGCGGCCTCTTCGAGACGTTCGCCACCAACTATCGGATGAGCGAGCCCCAGGCGGCGGTCGCCGCCGCCCAGATGGAGCGCGTCGAGTCGATCGCCGAGGCGAGAAGCCGGCTGGGCCGCATCCTCAATGACGAGTTGGCCGGGGTCGCGGGGGTCGATCGGCCCAGGGTCCGCGACGAGGACCGCTGCTCGTTCTGGTTCTACATGCTGAGGATTCGCCCGGAAGCGTTCCGCTGCGACCGCGCCGAGTTCGTCAAGGCGCTCGCCGCCGAGGGGGCGCCGGCCGCGGCGGGTTACATCCCCGTCCCGCTCTACGGCAACCCGGTCTTCCAGCGCCACGGATTCTTCGCGGGACGCTGGCCCGTCAAGGAGATGGGCCTGACCGACATGGACTACACCAAGGTCTCGTGCCCCGAAGCCGAGGCGATCCTCAAGACCTGCGTCCGCCTGATGATCCACGAAGGCATGACCGAAACCTACGTCCGCAGCCTCGCCGCCGCCGTCCGCAAGGTCGCCGCGCACTATGCGACCTGATGGAAGCACGACCGAGCCGCAGTAAAGGCGGCATGTTTTGTGGAGTGTGGGAGCTTGCTCCCGCGCCTCATGCATGACGCGCGGCGGCAAGCCGCCGCACTCCAAAATTCCTGGCGAAAACGCCGTCGCCAAGCCCCTGACAGGCCCCATCCACCCCGCGCGGTCGACCTCAGAAATGCTTCGTCAGCACGCAAGGCCGCCCGACGTCGGCCTCGACGTTCGCCCGGACGGCCTCGGCGACGGCGTCGGCCAGGGCCTCGTCCATGTCGCCCTCGACGATCAGCTCGATCTGGGAGTCCTTGAATTCAACGACGACGGGAATTCCGGCCACGTCCGTCGGCCTCCCGCTCGTCGTCTTCCGTGGCGCGGGCCTCCTCCGCGCCCCGTACCATGGCCTCCCAGAACGCCAGCTTCATCCGCTCGGGATTCGACGAGCCGAACCGCCGCTCTCGCTGCGCCTCGAACATCCTCCGGGTGATCTTCAATGCGCGGCCTCCATCCAGGGGTCAAAACAGCGCGTGGGCGAACGAGACGAGGCCGCTGAAGAACCAGGCCGACCAGCCGATCGTCCAGAGCGTCAGGCGGAACGCTTGCCGGCCGCGACGGAAGGGCAAGGGAATCACCTGGGCGATCAGCCCGAGGGCCAGGATCGGCCCGGCGATCGCCGCGAGCGAGAGCGCTGCGTTCAGGCAGCACGATTGCCCGTGGCGCGCGATCGGCCCGACGAACGGCCCGGTGATCGTCGCCAGCGTCGTGAGCACGATCGGCCGATCCCGGACGTCGCCGGGCGAGCCGGAGCTGACTGCCAGATAGACCCAGACCGTGAACACCGCGAGCAGGCACGCGAAGATGTAAATGCGGGCTCGCGACGGGGGCGACTTCCGCACTTCGGAGAAATCCGGGACCTGGGGCTTCACGGGCTCATCCTCGACGAACGCCAACCTTCAGCGGACAGTTGTCCCAGGAAGCGACTTGATGATAGGCTCGGACTCGACGTCTCTCACACGAGGAGGAGCCCGACATGGACCACCCTGGATCGCGACTCGGAGCGAGCGCGGCGTCGAAGGCGGCGCTTGCGATCGCCGGCCTTCTCGGCGGATTGATGATCGGCCTGGCATGGGCGGCCGTCCGCGGATCGGCCGAACTTGAGGCGCTCTGGATCGTCGTGAAGGGGGCGACGGTCGGCTCGTTCCTGGGGGTCGGGGCGGCGCTGGTCGCGGCGACCGGAGGCCGATCCAACCTGACGACGATCCGCGGCCTGGCCTGGCTGATCGTGGTGGCGGCGTTCCTTCTCGCCTTCTGGAAGGCGATCCCGTAACGCCGCCCGTCGGGCGGGAGGCTGACGACCCGACACGAATTCGGAGACGCCGAGATACCAGCCCGACGCGCAAGCGAGGGGACGGCCTGCGGAAATTCGCGGCGTTCGTCGCGGCCCACGCCTGTCGTTCCCCCGCTTGCGCGTCGGGCTGAGAATCGATTCCCGGCGTCGCCGACGGCGGATTCCTCATCAAGAAGAGTCGGAACGACTGGCCGAGTGGCGCGGGTTCGGTTCGACCGAACCCGCGGCGCAGCGACTCGGGCGGTCAGACCTGGCCGCAATCCTCGACGACGATTTTCGCCCTGGGGGTTCCGCTGCCGGAGCCGAGGGCCTCGATCGCCTTTACGACGTCCGACCCTTCGGTGACCTCGCCGAAGACGACGTGCTTGCCGTCGAGCCAGGCGGTGGGGACGGTCGTGATGAAGAACTGCGAGCCGTTGGTGTTCGGCCCGGCGTTGGCCATCGAGAGCAGGAACGGTCGGTCGTGCTTGAGCTGGAAGTTCTCGTCGGCGAACTTCGATCCGTAGATCGACTTGCCGCCGGTGCCGTTGTGGTTGGTGAAATCGCCCCCCTGAA
>CALCIC010000934.1 GCA_937907405.1 uncultured Isosphaeraceae bacterium
CCTCCTCTCCCGAGCTTCTTGGCGCAAGGTCAGACTTTGTTTTTGGTTTGGCCGAAGCAAACCCGGTATCCGTTCATGTTTCGGATTCAGAAAATGCTGAACTGAGACCGGGTTTCCCCCGTCGGAGAGTCGAGCGTCAGGACTTCGCGAGAGCGGCGGGGGGACTGTGACTCCTCGCGGCGCAGGAGGATTCGAGGCCCACGAAATCGCTCGACCGCTCGAAGCGTTCCGCTCGAAGACTCGGCGTTTCCATGGCCGCAGGTCGGGCGCCAGCCTGGAGGCCCACCTTCTGAGTTTGGAAATATGCGACGAACGCGTCCGCGGACAGGGGCTCGGGGATCGAAGACTCGCGTCTGAATCCATGGCGACTACGACGCGGGGAGATCCGAATCGACCGATCGATGGGCGGGTCTTATGCTGGGGCCCGGAGGAATGCTCCGGGCCGCGTCCGCGTTGGAGCAACAAATGGAACTCCGATCGGGGCGTCTCGCGACGGGATCGCACTGACGCCCGTGATCATGCCCTTCGGCTCCAATTCGCTCTGGCTCGCCGTCTCTCCCCACATCCCAGGCTCGGGAGCCATCCGGATACCCTCGCGCGTGGTCCTGGTGCTCCTCGTCCCGGCGGCCTTCGGCCTGGCGTTCCTGCTCGAGCGGCTCGACCACGGCCGCTGGAGCGTGACGGCCTGGTGCCTCGCCCTGATCTGCCTGGTGGAGCAGACGGGGACCACCGAGACCTTCGACCGCGACGTGAGCCGCCGTTGGATCGCCAAGGTCACTCTCGTCAGGTCGACCGCCGCGCCGGGGCGTTCTACCGCCGTCCCGTGGGCGGGGAGGACTTCTATTACCATGTTCATCTAGACGCGATGTGGGCGGCGATCGAAACCGGCGTCCCGACGATCAACGGCATCTCCGGCTACTTCCCGGCGGGATGGCGGAACCTGAGCGAGGCCGATTCGTCCGACCGGCAGGCTTTCGAGGGCGCGTTGCGGACGTGGTGCGACCGCCACGGCCTCCGGCGCGTCGACGTCCAGTGGATCAGTCGCCAAGTGGACGAGGCGGTCCCCAAAGGAACCAGCGAATCGGCGTCCCTCCCCGAAGACGGAACGAACCGACCCGGCGAACCGGTCGCGGAGACGGTTCCCAATCCGATAAGAGGGAGCCACGCGCGTGGGTCCGATAATGGGGTTTATGTTCCCGCACGTCGGCCTGCGCCGGCTGGCGCGGTCGCGACGCCCGGAGCCCGACGCCGCGCGGGGGATCCGCCGGCCCCCGGGGGCGTCGTGGATCGGAGGCGGCGGGATCGACGCCCGTCCCGACGTCGACGCGACGCCCGGGAGGCGGTCGAACGCGCGGCGGGCTTCGTCGGGCGGGCGGACGCCGCGCGGGCCGGAACGGGCCCCGTTCCGGGAGGGCCCGTCCTCGCTCCGGGGCCTCGCGGAGGACTCCCCCGACGACGAGGACGACGGTCTGTACGACGTGGGCGTCGCGGCCTTCGACCGCCTCCGGAAGCGTCGGAAGCGGGCGCCGCCGACCAGGGCCGGCGGCGCCCTGAAGCGCCGGGAGGCGCCCCACCCCGAGTCGACCGCGCCGCCGGTCCGCGGCCGACGCAGCCGACCGCGAATGCGAAGACGAGGCGGACGACCGCCGGGACGACCCGGACGACGGGGATGGAGCCCGCCCCATCGACGTCTCGTCCGCCGACCTAGAGGACTGGGAGGCGATCGTCGACCACCTGGCGGACCGCATCCTCCGGGACAAAGACTGCGAGGCGGAGGACGAGTTCCTCGACGCGGCCCCCGACATCCGCCGCGAGATGATGCGGAGCCCGAGGATCGCGGACGACTACTTCACTTCACGGCCGTCGCCCCCGACCCCCGCGAATCCGAGGCGGATCGGATCAAGGCGGCGCTGATGAGGATCTGCGGGAGGTTGGACGCCGCGTCGGGGCCTTCGCGGCCTTCCCCCGCCGGATAGCGGTCATTATGTTCGGATAAGCCGATGTGAATGGCCGACTCGATGAAAAAAACCTCGCAACCGCCGGGGTGGTGGGGTTGCGAGGGCGATGGGCTTCAAGACCGAGGCGACGGCCGCTTAGGTCATGGGGGGCCTGTGACTGCAGTTCCACAAGGACAGGAGTTCCTTGGTGAAGACGAGAGCGGCGGTCGGCAGCCGAACCGCGTCGGGCCAAGACCAGCGGGGCGCGGGCGGCGGCGATGGCTCCGGCGCAGGCGGCATGATAAAGCATCCCATAGTGAACGGCCCTTTCATTTAGCTGTCGAGCTTGGTGATAGGTCGGGACGCTACTCGGCCGACGTAGGGGTCCAGCCCCATGCCGGCCTTTTTCGCGGTCCGGCTTTATATAACCCGATGGGTCGCGCCTGGAAACAAGACCTACCGAACGCGGTCCAATGAAAGTCTTGCCAACGAAAAAGCCGGCGGCCCAAAAAAACGTAGATTCGGCATGACCACTCCCCAGCTCGTGAAAATCGCGACCGGCGGCCAGACCGGCGCGGACCAAGGCGCTTTGATCGCCGCACGCGCGGCCGGCATCGAAACCGGGGGCAGGGTGCCCAAGGGCTGGCGCATCGAGGATGGCCCGGCTCCGTGGCTGACGGACCTCGCGTCCGTCCGGGCCGAGAGCTGTTGCATCTCGCTCGCAGGTGCGTGGGCGTCACGCACGAGCACAGGCATATCGACTTCCCGTGGTACTGGTTGCATCTCGCTCGCAGGTGCTGGGCGTCACCGCGGCTTGCCGCGAAAGACGACCGCAAGCCGCCCGCGTTGCATCTCGCGCGCTGGTGCGTGGACGTCGCCCGACTACGCCCGCAAGACCCTCACCCGTACCGTGGTTGCATCTCGCGCGCTGGTGCGTGGACGTCGCCGCGATGGGGCTGATCCTGCTGATCGCCGCCTGCTCCGTTGCATCTCGCGCCGGTGCGTGGGCATCACCCGAACAAATCGGAATGGGTTCCGGTCGCGTGGAGGATCAACTCGGTTTCGGTCGTCTGATAGATCAGCACCCAGTCCGGCGCGACGTGGCGAGGTTCCAGGGGCTGGCGGTTCGCCAGCCTGACGACCATGTCGCGGAGCCTGGCCAGGTCCGCGCCTCGCTTGGCCATGCGCTTGACGTCCCTGGTGAAGCGAACCGCCTCCGTGACCGCCAAGGGCTCGGGCGGCGTCGGTTCTGCGGCGGGCGAAGGAGACGGCTTCGGCTTCTTCCGGCCCATGCTCAGAGGCCGTGCGCGGCGAAGAAGTCTTCCAGGCTGTCGTGCCGCACGAGGCCCTCGCCGGCCATGGATTCGCGAAGCGCCCGCTTCGTCTCTTCGTTGAACTCGGGCTCGTCGGGCAGCGGGCTGGGCGGCGCCGAATCACGCCGTCGCGCCCGCTTCGGCCGCGCATAGCGTCGGTAAAGCTCCAGGGGGTTCCTGCAGCGACGACGCGGACCTGGGGCTTTGTGTGCGGTGGCCATGGCCTCATCCTACTCCGAATCGGCCGCTGCGGCGAGCGGCGTTTCCGAAGATCGACGGCCGCCGGTTGTAGGGGCTTGCCGCGCGGTGCGTTGCATGAGTGATTCGCACGAGCAACGTCTTGCGCCTTCTGGCGGGCGATGGGACGATCGGGCGTCCCGTTCCACCCTTCGCCGGGAGACCGCGGCGAACTCATCCGGGTCGATGACGTTTGCCGCTTCTACAGGAGGAGAGCCGACGGCATCGGCGTCCTGTACAGGGCGACGGATAACGACGAGGACGGCCGACGCCTTCGAGCATTCCCCTCGCCTCCCGGGCCGACGCTTCCAGCCGAGCGAGCGTACCGTCGTTCGGGGCACACTTCCGATGGCGCCAGGCCAAGCCTCGCGCCACACCATCTCGCGGTTGAGCGATCGGACGTCGGGCAGGACGACCTCGGCGACGGTTCGGCCGTAGCGGTCGGTGGATCGGGCGTGGACCTCCACCGTCTTGCCGAACGCCAGATCGGAGGCGAACCGCTTGGCCCGCGCCCCGAAGTCCCGGCCGCTCTCCGGGGCGTCGCTCCCAGCGAGTCGGATCTCGATCCGCTTCCGCTCGGCGGTGAGGACCGTGATCGTGTCGCCGTCGGAAACGCCGACGACCCGCGCCGGGCGGCCCGACGAGGCGCAGGCGGCAGCTCGATCTGCGAAGGCGGCGCGCATGAGGTGAAGGGGTGCGTCTACACGCCCCAGTCGCTCCGCGCCGCGATCGCCACCTTGATCCTCGAGGTCGGGATCGAGGTCACCAATGTAAGGGGTCCGCTCGGCCGCCGGCGCGTCGTCACGACCCGGATCCATGACGAGCGGCGCCGGAGCCAAAAAGAGGGCGCCTCGCGCGAAGCGTCCATCCGCCCCTCCCGCCCCGGCGGCCCTGTTCAGGCGGCCGTCGGCTCCTCGGGCTCGGGGCCGGGATCGGCCGGCTTGGGGGCGGGCTCGGCGTCCGGCGACGCCGCGCGGAGCCACGCGCCCGCCGCGGCCCTGTACCACGGGTCGAGCACGCTGCAGTCGATGCAGTATTCTAGATACTTCCGGGCGTCTTCGACTCGGCCCCGGTTGAGCAAGAAGCGTCCTACGAGGTATTCGCAGATCGACCGCGGTTGCGGCTGCCAAGGGGCGATCATGGCGTCGATGGCGGCGAGGTCCGGCGGCTTCGCCCCGTCGGCCAGCGAGGCGAAGAGCATCTGGCAGATCTGCACCGTCTTCGGGCCTGCGTCCTTCATCTCGTCCACGATGTGCTTCACCGTCCGGTCCCGCTCCTCGGCGGCCCCGGTCTGGTCCTGGAGGAGGGCCAGGTTGAGGGCGAGCACGAGGTTGTCGGTCGGGGCGTCTCCCGGGTCCAGCGCGCGGAGGGCGGCGGACGCGTCCCCTTCGATCCAGTGGTAGAAGGCCAGGCCATAGGGATCCAGCGCCTCGGGGATCCTCGCCATGGCGCCGGCCAGCTTGGCGGCCCGTTCGGGCTCGGCGAGGCCGGTGCGGCGGGCGAAGAGGTACCAGTCGGCCCAGCTGCTCGGGTAGCGCTCGGCCGTCCGCTGGAGCCACGCGCCGGCGGATTCCAGGTCGCCGAGCTGCTCGTCGACGTCGGCGGCGCACTTCATGGCCCAGCCGGCCCAGGTGGCCGTGGCGGCGTACGCGTAGGGCCTGGCCTTCTCCGGGAGCCTCTTCTCGAGGTAGAAGCGCGCCAGCTTCACCTGCACGGTGGCATGGTCCAGGCCCGTGCTCTCGGTGTCTTCCAGGAACGCGTTCAGCGTCTCCAGCCAGCCGGCCTCGTCGCCGGCCTTCTCCTGGCATTCGGCCAGCTTGTCGTACCCGCTACGGTCGGGCGACATGATGATGTAACGGGTCAAGAGCGGGCGGGCCTCGTCGTGGCGGCCCAACTCCATGAGCTTGGCCGCCAGCGCGGAGAGGAACGCCGCGGAGTCGCCGTGGCGTTCCTTCCACTCGTCGAGCTTCGGCTGGGACCCGGCCCAGTCGTACTTCACCATCACGGACGCCGCGTAGGCGTTGTTGGGGCTGGCCTCCATCAGCCGCCCGGCGAACTGCGGCCGAAGCTCCTGGCGCGTGCCGGCGAGCATGATGCAGATGTCATGGACCGAGGACGTGTTGTGCGCTCCGACGAGGTTCCAGTCGTCCTTCGCGGATTCGCGAGCGGGGCCCGGAGTGTGCTGGATGTGGAATATGAACATCGACTCGCTCGATTCCAGGTCGGCCCGGTCGTAAACCTTGCAGAACTCCTCATAGTCGCGGCGGTCGTCCGGGTCCCCGGCCAGCATCCCGAGGAACGGCCGATAGGGGTGACGTTCGATGGTCGGCCGCGCCGCCTCCCAGAAGTCGTCGACGGGGACGCTCCACTTGTTCTGCATGAAGTACAGGCGGCGCGCCGCCTGGACGAACCGGGTCTCGCGCGCCAGGTGGGCGAGCACGCCCCACGAAGGCTCGCCGTCGTCCGAGCCGGCGCGGCCGGCCTGGGACAGGGCGTCGTCCAGGTCCGCGTCGTCTTCGCCCTCCAGCGCCTTGCGGGCGGGCTCGGGGAGATCCTCGGCGGCGTGGAGCTTGGAGCGGAGGAACTCGTGGAAGCTTTGCGGGCCGAACACCGACGCCTTGTGCTGGTCGCTCAGCCCGCCGTGGACGCTGATGATGTCGTACGCCTGGGAGCAGTCCGGGTCGACCTGGATGACGGCCTCCGCGGCGCGGACGAGCTGCCTCGTCCCGCCGGGCTGCTCCACCGCCAGCATCTTGAGATAGGCCCCGAGGCGGTCGTGCGGCGGCTTCGCCGCGCCGAGCCTCGGCAGGTCGTAGCGGACGCAGGCGTCGATCACCCCCGCCCAGGCCGGGGCCTCCGACGCGTCCCCGCGCCCGTCCGCCGCCGCCAGGTCCTTGATCGCGCCGGCGTGCCGGCCGGCGAGGGCCTCCGCGAACGCGCGGTGGCGCAGGGCGAAGGCCGAACCTTCCTCCTTCGCCACGAGCCGCTGGGCGTAGAGGAGCGAACGCGCCTCGAACGCGCGGTGGGCCGCGCTCCAGTGGTGGATGGTCAGGGCTCCGAGCGTGGCGTAGCCCCGGATCAGGGCGCCGAGGCGCGCGGGCGACTCGCCGTCGGCCCGGATCGCGGCGTGGACCCGGCGGATCGCCCGCACGAGGTCGACCAGTCCGAGCGCGCCGAGCTTCTCCTCCACGCCGTCCGGAACCGGGGCGTCGGCCCGATAGGCGTTCGGCTCGCCCTTCACGCCCAGGCGGTCGAGGGCCTCCGGAATCGACGTGCGCGACAGCCTCTCGACCAGCACCAACTCCGGCTCGGACTCCCCGGGGGCCTTCTTGGGGTCGAGGTCCCCGGCCGTCAGCGGCTCGGACTCCTCGTCGACCTCGCCCGCGGCGACGGGCCGTATCAGCAGCCTGGACCGGACGTCGGTGCGGAACAGCGTGCCGACCTGCGCGACGGCCTCGCCGGTCGGCGGGGCGTCGTCGAGCAGCTCGTCGCGCGTGGCGGCCCCGCGCTCGTCGCGGGCGGCGATCAGCACGGCCTGGCGGGCGAACTCGCGGAAGAGGAGGTCCTGGTCCGTGCCCACGATCTTGGGTACGTCGCGGGCGGCCGCGGGGCGGGCCAGCTCGACGGTCGTGCGGCCGTCCCCCGCCTTCGAGACCGAGATCAGGGTCGTCACGTCGGCCGGGTCGGGCGCGTTGGGCGACGCGAGCGCCGGCGCGGGCGGCGGGGCGGACCCGGCGGTCGGCGGCGCCGGGAACCAGGGGCGATCGGGTATGTTCCGATAGATCACGGCCCCGGCCGTGGCGATCACGGCCAGCGCCGCGGCCGTGATCGCCGCGGCGCCGCCGCGCTTCCGACCCGCGTCCGGCCCGCTCGTCCCGCCCGCCTCGAAACCCTCCTCCGGCGACGTCATCACGCCCTCCCGACTGAATCATCGACTTCGGAAACGCCGTCAGATCGTGCGGAGATGGTACGAGATCGGGGCGGGCCGAACGACCTGCTTCGTCTCTACGGCCAGCCCAGCGACGAAGCCCCGATTGCGACCGCACGATGCGCACGCCGTCATACAGGTAAGCACGCAAGCGGGCTGCTTTCAAGCGAAATCATCGGTCGATGCGGCGCGCATACGGAGGTACGGAGGCTCACAAGCCATTCGGCGCCGGTTCGGTCATCTCGTTGATCCGCCGTTCGAGGTCGTCCAACTCGGCCAAAACCTCGTCGAAACTCGGCGGCTCGGACGGATACATGTCCCGCATCGCCCGGTAGTCGCGCCTGAGTTCCGGCAGCCGCTCGGGCGGCGGCGTCAGCCGGAACGCGCCGGGCTTCGCAAGGTCGTACCGCGCCCGGCCGCTGCCGAAGAATCGGCTCTTCCAGTCGACCACTCGGCCTCGAAGCTGATGGAGTCGCAGCGCCTCGGCCGACTCGGGGCGTCGCGCGAGGGCCGCCGCGTCCGCGTAATGTCGGGAGAAGCGGTCGGGCGTCGGCCTGCCCGACGGCCGGTGATGCTCGGCGTGGAGGATGGTCGCCTTCTCCCGGAAGGTCCGCTCCAGCTCGAGCGCGACCACCTCGCACCGCCAATCGGCGAACGCCGACGGCAGGACCTCGGCGGTCCAGGGGCGCACCGGGCGCCGGTCCGCCGGCCGCTGGTCCGTGAGCGTGCCGAATTCGAGCTTCACCGAACGCTTGAGGTAGTCGAACCCGGTCGGCTGGGTCGCCGGATAATGGAAGAGGAGCACCGGCGAGTTCGAGCCCGGATCGACCAGGTATTTCGAACCATCCCCCCGCCCTCTCCCCGAGGGCGTCCGCCGTCGCGATCTCGAGCGCGGGGGCGATCGCGTCCCGGACGACGGCCCCGCAGGCGGCTTCCGCGTTCTTCATCCACTTGTCGGCCTGGTTCCGGCTCGTCCCCGCCTCGCCCAATCCCAAAAACTCCGGGGAGAGCGACGGGTCGACGTCCTCCGAGAACCGCTCGATCGCGCCGAACACCTTCGAGTGCGTCGGCGAACTCCGAGGCGAACAGGACGCCGAGCGTCCAGCACACCCAGAAGTCCTTCTCGAGGATCAGCGGCGGCGCGTCCGTCAGCGCCGCCGCCTGCTCGATGTAGATCCGCCGTTCGTCGGCCGGCAGCCGCAGGAATTCGAGCCTCACGCCCCCTCCTCCGCCAGCTCGCGCAAGATCGAGTGCATCCAGGCCGGGGCCGCCTCCAGGCCCTTCAAGAGCCCGCGCCGCTCCTCCGCCGGCAGGGTGCGCCTCAGGTGGGCGATCCGGTCCGCCGTGACGTGCTCCCGCCCCAGCTCCCGCAACGCCTGGATCACCAGGCCGCCCAGCCGGCCCGCCGCCGCCATGTTCCGGGGCGTCGTCCGCCGCAGCTCGATCGTCGTCGGGCCGATCTTGACCGTGCGGCTCGGGCCGTCGGTCAGGAAGACGGCCCTGGCCGGCACCTGCTCGGAGAGTCCCAGCACGTTGGCCGCGTAGGCCCCGGCCGGCTGCAGCCGGGTCCGGTCCCGTCCGGCCAGCGCCCGGGCGATCGCCTCGGCGGTCGGGGACAGGGCCCCCAGCGCCGGATGCCGCTTCGGATAGTCGTACACGCCGCGGGCCAGCCGTCGTACGGTCCCCTTCTTCGCGGGCCGGTGGAGGACCAGATCGACCGCCTGGCGGCTGCCCAGGTCCAGGAAGTCCGCCGGCGCGAAGACCGCCCCCCGCCCGCGCCCGGCGATACGCCGCAGGATCCGGGAATCGATGCTTCTATGACGACTTCCGGGGTTTTCCATGTAAGGAATTTTAGCTGGTTTTTCTTACAACTCAAGGACGCTTCCAAAGAGGCTTCGATTCGACGGTTGGCCGATCACGACCATGTCGCAGGAGCTTCCCGGAATCTTCCGGAGGACCGGGACGATGCGGCCGGGTGGGCCGGCCGCCGAGTCGTAGACGTCTAATCGACGAATACGAGGCCGTTCGGGGGCCTCCCGGCCCGTCTGCCCCTTGTGGGGTCGTGCGGGTCGTTTATACTCATGAGGTTTTAATGGGTTCGGGCGCGCGTGCGTGGCGCGAGGCGGCGATCCGCCGCCGATCCGCCGGGACCCTGGCGATCGAGGACGAGAAGATGAGGCGGTAGGCGTCGGAGGAATGAAAAAAGCGACCCGAGGGTCGCTTGATTCAATGGCCGCGGCTCCAGCATTGAAAGCTGGGGAGATAGGTCTTCAAGCTGCTACCAACAGCGTGAGGGCCGAAAACCGTGAACCAGACTGGCATATAAGTAACACCAGTCTATTCACGCCCCCCCCCCGCCGTCAAGTCGTCGAAGTTGCGCGCCGCGGGAATTCCGCGCCTTCCACGTTCCATCGTGGAGCGCCCGCGATCCCGCCCCCGTTCCGCCCGCCTCGCGGGAATCGCGGACCCGCCCGGGGTCCGCGTCCGGCTTCCGAGGAGGGACGCGTGCGCGCCGCGTCGTTGCATCCCGTGTTGCACCAAGAGAAGAAGGACGCCCCGCTCCGCAAGCCGGAGGGGGGCTACCAGTCGATCCCGACCGCCGTCCTGGCCCTGGCCTGGTGGCGTTACCGTCACGAGAAGGCGATCCGCCTGGACGACGTCCGGGTCTGGTTCGCCGCCTGGGAGATGACGGCCCGCCGTCTCGGCCGTCCCGACCCCACGCCCCGCCGGTTCGGTCTCGACGAACTCCAGGGGCTGACCGGCCTGCCGCCGGGTCGGCTCAAGAAATCGCTCCCACGGCTCCAGGCGGCGGGGCTGCTGGCCTGGTCGGAGTCCGCCCTGGAATTCCCGGACTCGCCGGCGGCAGTGCCCGTCTCCGACCGCGCCGGCTTCGAGCGGTTCGTCGAGAAGCTGCCCCGCCGCCGCATCCCGGTCCCGCGCCGCATCCTTCGGATGCTCGCCGGCAAGCGCCCCCCCGCCCTGATCGCCGTCGTCCTGGGCTGCTCGATCCGCTGCCTCCGCTTCAAGGACGGCGCGCTGGAGGGCCGGGGACGGGTCAAGGCCTCGTGGATCGCCGAGGCGTTCGGCGTCAGCCTCCGGCGGATCCAGCAGGCTCGCCGCGATCTGATCGCGATCGGCTGGCTGATCCCCTTGGAGGCCGACCAGTGGCAGCTCAACCGCTGGGGGGCGCACGTCCGGATCGACCTCGCCTGGTCGGGCGCGCCCGGCGGAACCCCCAAGCCGGCCGCCCCGCCGCGGGAGGCCCCGCTCCACGGTGGAGCGCCGGCCGACGCCCGTCGAGCGATCCCGGATTCCGCGACGGCTTCCGCCGCGCGGGCGGCCGTCCCGACGCGGAACCTCGTCGCGTCAGGACGCTCGGAATCGTCACCCCCCCCCGCCGATTCCGGCGCGAAATCGTCACCCCCTGATCTGAATTCGAAACCCTTCCAGGAGGAGAAAAACCAGAAACCCGCCTCGGGCGGACCGACTGGGGTTTCTCGACCTCGGATCGAAGGAGAAAAACCGAAGACGATCGCGGTGCCCACAAAGCCGATCCTCCGCGACGTCAAGCCCGAGGACCTCGCCGACGTCGGCCGGCTGCTCGCCCTGTACGACCAGGCGGTCGACCAGGGGGTGGCCGCGGCGAGCGAGTTCGGCCGGCAGCGATTCATCGCCGCCGCGGAGCACGCCCGGGCGATCGGTACGAAGAACCCCTGCGGCCTTTTCGCCCGTCTGGTGCGGGACGGGCTCTGGCATTTCGCGACTCAGGATGACGAGACGAAGGCTAACAAGCGGTTGAAACGCCACCTGCACGAACCACCGCCGGCGCCGCAGTCGCGGGTCGAGCCGGCGTCGAACGACCGCCCGCAATCGAGATCGAAGGAATCGGACGACGCCCGAATGGTCCGGGCGACGCGGGCGGCGGCCGTCGACGTCGGATGGCGCGGCGACCCTTTCCTGCTGCTGAGGCGCGGCGATGCGACATGGACCCGCGATCGCTGGAACCGGGCGTCGGCGCAACTGGACGGACGGTTCCCGCAAAGTCGAGACGGGCGATCAACCACCGTGTCTTTCGGGGCGATAGTTCACGGTGAACACCGCGCCGGAAATAGGCGCTCCGAAGGCGAAAGTTCACGGTGAACGTCGCCCGGAAACGAACCGTCGAAGGGCATGAGTTCACGGTGAACACCACGCGGAATCAAAGTAACCGTTCAGTCCCCTGCTTGGTCCAGTAGCTGCGGGGCGGGAAGGCCGGATCGATGAGCGACGATCGCTCGGCACAGGTAATCGAGCACGGGCCGGTTCTGCAATCGCAGGGTTTGCACCACCGTCAACATCCGCTCGACGAACCGGCACCCCTCGGCGCTGCGGCTTCCGAAGGCGTTCTTCCGCCACGGCACCCCGCCGCGAAGGATGCGTTCGGCGTGATTGTTCGTGGGTTCGACGCCGTCGATCGTCGCGAACAGCCACAGCGCCGGGTGCAAGCCCAAGAGGTTGGCGCAGAACCTCGCCGCCTTGGAATCCGCGCCGCGGCGACCCTGCTCCAAGACGCCTTGGAGTTCGCGCGCGATCCGATCGATTCGGACTTGCAGGCCCACCCGGTCGAGTCCGCCGCGGCGAAACTCCGACCAATCGGCGAACAGGCACGCCACGACCTCCAGGCCCGCCCGTCCCACTGCGTCAGCAGGCCCTCCACGGTCGATCAGCTTCTGGAAATCGCGTTTCAGATGCGCCCAGCAGATTTGACGCAGCTCCAGCGGCAGGCGGCTGTAGGCCGACCAACGGTCGCTGCAGACGACGCCTTGGGGCGTCTCGCCCGGCAGGGCCTGGAGGCCCGCGAAACTTCGCCGCAGGTGGATCACGAAGAAGGCCGCCGTCGTGGTCGCCGACGCCCACAGCCAACGCTTTCGACCGTTCTCGCTCCAGCCGGTCTCGTCCGTGTTCTTCACCGGGGCCGCGCGGACGACCGCCCCGACCTCGTCGTACGGGCCGGCCAGGGCGGCGCACGTCTCGGCTTCCAACGCGACGATCGAGCCCAGCGAGGTCGGCACGTCGAAGACGGTCTCGACGACCTCTTCCACCACCCGCCGGCCGACATGAAGACGACCGCTGAAGTAAGACATCACTGCGGCCAAACGCGGCCCGATGACATCGGCGCGGACCTCCGGCGGGATCTCGGCCCGATTGAGGCGGCCGCAACAGGGACAGATGCGCGCGTCCTTGATGCTCGGCGATCTCGGCCGCCGGCTCGGGAAGCTCGGCCACCTGATGCCAGGTCGGCTCGGGGGCCGCGGGGGAGGGTTCGGTGGGGAGCGTGGCTTGGCATCGGGTGCAAGTCGTGGGCAGATACGGCGCGACGAAGTCGACCCGCTCCGGCGGCGAGCGACGGCGATGATGCCCCCGATGTCCCGGCTGACCACCCGGTTTCCGCCCCGTGGGCGACTTGACGACCGGCTTGGGCGCCCACGGCGGATCGGCGGAAGGGGGAGTGGAGCTGTTCGAGGAATTCCGCCCGATTCGGGCGAGGAGTTCTCGGAGTTGGGCTTCCAACACGGCGATCCGAGCCAAGGCGGCGTCGAGTTCACGACGCAGCCGGACGCATTCGGCGCATCCCGTGCCTGGAGGAATGAGGTCGGAAGCCATAACGCCGCAGCTTATTCCATGCCAAGGCGAGAGCAAAGGGCGAGCCGCCCGGCAAAGCAAAACCTATGCCTCCCGCCCGACTGAACGGTTACGAATCAAACTGGTCCGGAGGCGCGAATTCACGGTGAACGTTGCGCCGGAAACAGGCCGCTCAGATGCGAGAGTTCACCGTGAACACGGCGCGAAAATGAACCGCTCAGGTGCGTGAGTTCACGGTGAACACCACGCGGAATCAGGGCGCTCAAGGGGCGATAGTTCACGGTGAACATCGTTCGCGGAAAGGCCCTGGGACGGCTTCCCTCGGTTCTGGTTTTCACCGTTCGGGAAATCCAGGAACCGGCGCTCTCCTTTTGCTCATCGGCTTACGGCGAACGACCGATGAAAACGGCTGTCGACGTGAGATGTTCACCGTGAACACCTCGCCCTCAAGGGGCGGTCCGACTCGGACGTCCGGCGTCGAAGTTCACCGTGAACACTGGTCCGTCATGGAGGCGTAACGTGATAGTAGTCACACTGTTGAATCAAAAGGGAGGGGTTGGAAAGACGAGTTGCACGCACCATCTTTCCGGCACTCTGGCGACCGTTCATCGCAAGCGCGTGTTGATCGTCGACGCCGACCCGCAGGCCAGCTTGACGCAAGGTTGGTGGGGGCCGGCCGCGACGCGAGGTCTGGACCCGACGTCGACCATCGCGTCGATCCTGGCCGGCGACTTGCCCCATCCGGATCAGGTGATTCACGAGACCGGCATGGAAGGCCTGTCGCTGGTCCCCGGCTCGCGCGCCGCTTCGATCTACAACAACTCCGATCCGCTGACCGCGAGCCAAGAGGTTCAGGAGGCGTTGCGCGAATTCCTGGACGAGGTCCAGGACGATTTCGACCTGGCCCTGATCGACTGTCCGCCGAACCTCTACCTGTGCAGTTTCGCGGCGCTGGCCGCGTCGGACCATCTCATCGTCCCCGTGCAGCCGGAGGATTACGGCGCGCAGGGGATCGCGGACGTTCTCGATTCGCTCGACATGGTTCGGGCGGCCGGCTACCCGGTGGCGCTGCTCGGCTATCTGTTGACCATGGTTCAGTCGCGCCGCGCGCTCCATCAGGTCTATGAGGCCAATCTGCGCGAGGTGTACGGCGATCGCGTGTTCGCGGCCCGGATGCCGGAAGTGCCCGAGTTCCCCGAGGCGATCGCCCAGCGCAAGACGATCGCGCAGTACAAGCCCAAGGGGGCGGCGGCGAAGGCGGTCAAGGCGATCGCGGTGGAGATGCTGGAGAGGATCGCCGCCGCCGAGTTCCGAGCCGAAGGAGTCGCGGCATGAGCAAGCACGAGATGCTCAAGGACAACCTGGCGAACATCAAGGAATCGCTGGGCGACTTCAACCGCAGCCAAACAGGACCGGCGGTCGGCCCTCGCGCGACGCCCGCCAGACTCGTCGGCGTGACGCGGTCCCGCGACGTCTCGGAGATCGAGCTGGACCGGATCATCGCCGACCCCGACCAGCCGCGCAAGGAGTTCGACCCCGACGCCCTCGGTCGGCTGGCCGACTCGTTGCGGCGGAAGGGGCAGCTCCAACCGATTCAGGTGCGGTGGGACGAGGGGGCGCAGCGCTACGTCCTGCTCCTCGGCGAGCGCCGTTGGCGGGCCGCCCACCTCGCCGAGCTGACGAAGCTCCAGTGCGTCGTGCGTGAAACCCCGCTCGACGACGACGAACGGCTGGCGATCCAGGTCGTCGAGAACTGTCTGCGCGAAGACCTCTCGCCCCTGGAGCAGGCGCAGGCGTTTCGCACGCTGATGGATCGCGAAGGCTGGAACATGGAGCGGCTCGCCGAAGAGTTGGCGGTGTCGCGGTCCCAGGTCGTCAAGGCGCTCTCGCTCCTGAAACTCCCCGAATCCGTCAAGCGGCAAGTGGAGCAGGGGGGGCTCGCGTCGTCGTCGGCCTACGAAATCGCCAAGCTCGCCGACCCCGTCGAACAGATCCGCATGGCCTCCGCTGCGGTCGAACAAGGGCTGACGCGCGACGACTTGGCACAACAGGTCAAAGCCGCTTCGCCGCGCGGGAAGCAGAAGGCCAAACCTGCCAAGCGCCGGGTCCAACCCGTGCGCGTGTTCCGGCTGGCCGGCTACAAGATCGTTCTGGACCGGAAAGCCGGCGTCGAGCCTGGATCGGCCGTCGAAGCCCTTCGCGAAGCGATTCGCTGCCTGGAAGCCGAACAGGCCGAACAGGTGGAACGCGACGACGTCGCGGCGTGAAGGGCACGGGGGCGATCGGCCTTGCGGGCGTGCGACGAACGATCGCCGCCCGTCTCGCAGAATCCCAGCCCGGCTACGTCGATTGCTGCACTTTCCGAGATTGCATGAGCGTCAAGCCGCGAGCCGCAGCAGCCTGTCG
>CALCIC010000935.1 GCA_937907405.1 uncultured Isosphaeraceae bacterium
ACTTCTGGTCGGCAATTTCGGCGACAGCCGGGTCAACGCCTTCAACCTTAAGACCGGCGCGTTCCTCGGTCAGCTTACCGACGCGCAGGGCGCCCCGCTGGTCCTCAACGGCGGGCTCAAGGAGAACGACCTCAAGGGGCTGTGGGGGATCGGGTTCGGCAACGGCGCGAACGCCGCGGCGACGAACTCGCTGTTCTTCGCCGCCGGCGTCAACGCCGAGCAGGACGGGCTGTTCGGCAAGGTCGACGTCGTCGGCGAGGACGCCGGGATCAACGGCGTGGCAGTGAAGTCGCCTCATTTCTACGAGGACTACGTCGGCCCCAAGCTCGCCCAGTTGAACGCGGTGGCGACCGTCGGCGAGGTGCTCCCCAACGGCGACTTCCTGTTCGCGGGCGTCAACGCCGGGGCGATCGATCCCTCGGTTCCCGCGACCTACGTCTTCGGCGTCGACCGCAACGGCGCGCTGCCGACCGGCCCGTTCCCCGGCCGGCCCGACATCCGTTTCGACGCCCTGGTGGTGGTCAAGCTGGTCCCCGGCCAGGCGACGACCGCGACCGTGATCGACCTGACGGGGGCGAACAAGCCCGTGACCCTGCCCGCCGGCTCGATCTTCGCCGCCGGCCGAGAGGTGGCCGTGGCCGTCCCGGCCTCCGCCCTGCCGTCGACCGGACTGCCCCCCTCGCAGTATCGGTTCAACTACTGGCCCGAGGACGGCAAGCCCGGCTCGACCCACATCGCCAGCTTCGCCCCCGAGTTCAACGACGCCCGGATCGGCGTCTTCGGCCCGAGCAGCCACGGGCTCGCCGCCGTCCTGGCGTCCCCGCTCATCCATCGACGTCCGCAGTTTCGACGTCACAGGTGACCGCGATCGCCGAGGCCGGAGCGGGGCGGACGGGTGACGACCCTCTGGCGAATCGCTTCGGGACGTCGTAAACCGGGGAGGGCGAGGCGCCCGCCGAGCCGGGCGCGGCGGCGAACGTCGGCTCGGCGGGAGCCTCGCCCTCCCCAAATACGTGCTTATGAGACAGATTCTTGAGACGTCCGCCGCATTCGACATTCCCCCGCCGAGACGCATCCATGACCACCGCGCTTTTGCTCCTGTTCGCCCTTGTGGGGCAACCCGCGACCGCCCCGGCGGCCCCGGCGACGCACCCGCTGTCGTTCATCAACACGGGCTTCGAGAATGCTTCGCCGCTCCAGTGGACGGTCGATCCCGACGGCGCGGTGCAAATCGAACTGCTGTACGATTACGAGCGAGATTCTCCCAACCGCGCGGCCGGGCACTGGCACTTTCAACTCCAGGGCAAGCCCGGCGCGGAGTTGACGCTGGTCCTGCGCAACTTCGACAACGTCTGGAACGGCCGTTTCGGCGTGCCCGTCTCGAAGAAGTCCATCTGTTTCACGTCGTCCGACGGCCGGCGCTGGAGCATCATCCCGGCCGAGTACCAGGAGGACTCCCACCGCGTCGTCCTGCGGGTGAAGCTCGACGACGCCGGCGCGCTGTACCTCGCCCGGGTGGAGCCCTATCGGATTTCTGATCTTGAGCGCCTGCTCGCCGAGATCAAGCCGAACCCGCTGGTCGCCGTCGAGGAGATCGGCCGTACGGTCGAGGGCAGGCCGCTGGAGATCGTCCGGGTCGGACGTCCCGAGGCCCCGCGCCGCGTCCTCGTGCGGGCCCGCGCCCACCCGTGGGAGCCCGGCGGCAACTGGGTCGTCGAGGGGCTCGTCCGGGCGCTTCTGAGCGACGACGAGGACGCCCGACGCTGCCTCGACCGCTATTGCCTGTACGTTATGCCCATGGCGAACAAGGACGGCGTCGCCCGCGGCCGCACCCGGTTCAACATGCAGGGAAAGGACCTCAACCGCAACTGGGACAAGCCCCCCGACGCGGACCTCGCCCCGGAAAACGCGGCCCTCGAAGCCTGGGTCCGGCGGCAGATCGACCGAGGCCGAAAGCCGGACTTCGCGATGGACCTCCACAACGACGAGAGCGGGTTCCTCCACCTCTCGCGCCCCTCGATCCCCGCCGTCGACGCCTACCTCGAGCGCATGAAGCGTTTCGAAGCCCTCCTGCGGCGGCGCACCTGGTTCACCGAGGGCCCGACCGCCCCCTCCTTCCACAACTCGGGCACCATCGGCGAGGGCCTTCTCGAACGATTCGGCATCGACGCCTGCATCCTGGAACTCAACTGCAACTGGGCCGCCGGCCTCAACCGCCCCCCCGACGCCCAGGCCTGGAAGGACTTCGGACGCGGCCTGCGCCTGGTCTTCCTCGACTTCTTCGACGCCCCGCCTCGGTGACCAACGTATCCCCCGCGCGCGACGACGAGCGCGCGCCGGCCGTTCGGATCGGTCTCGGTCTCCACATGGGTGATGGTCTTGACCTGACGAGCCTGGATGATTCGATCGTCCACGGCCGGCCGGCTGATGAAGTATCCCCACATGGCGTGATTGATCGCGATCGCGGCGAGGAACGGAAGCAACAGCGTGCCGACCGCCCCGACGCAGAGGGCTCGCCGACGCACGGCCGGACTCGACCCGGATCGGGCGATGAGCGCCGTGATCGCGAACGGAAGGATCACGACGAGCCCCGCGAGCACCAGCGCCGCCACCACGACCCCGACCATGAGCCGGGCGATCGTGAAACGAGGCCGCCAAGCTTCAGCCCGGGTCTGTTCCAATGAGCCGTCCCTTACATCCGCGCGAGGCCGGACCTTCATGAATGGGGTCGGAGCGGTCGAATACCAGCCCGAAGCGCAAGTTTTGATGTTGCGCGGTTTGCGTTGAGATCACATGAGAAGCGAGGGCCGAATTCCCTTCTCCCCCCGGGAGAAGGTGCCCGAAGGGCGGATGAGGGGCGTCGGATTCATCACGGATTCGGATTCTCGCGAGACCGATCCCGAAGCCCCACGACCCTCATCCGGCCGTCCCGGCCACCTTCTCCCGGGGGGGAGAAGGGATGCTCGCATCAACCTCTGCAAAACAGCCCAACATCAAAACTTGCGCGTCGGGCTGGTATTCCGCTCCCCGGTCGTCACGATGGGGGTTCCACGGGGCGATTTCAGACCGATCCGATCACCGCAGCGCGTCCTTGAAGCCTCGGAGGACGAACCGGTTTTCGGAACGGGTGCGCGAGGCGACCCGGATGAACTTGCCGGGTTCGAGGCCCTTCTTGTCGTCGCAGGCTCGGGTGTAGATGCCGCGGCGGACCAGGAGCCGGCAGACCAGGTCCTCGGCGGTCATGCCGTTCTGCAACTCGATCAGCATGAAGTTGGCGTGCGTCGGATAGGCGTGGATGCCCGGCATGCTCGACAACGCCTGGAAGAACCGCCGCGAGTGGCGGATGTAATGGACCCGCTTCCGCTCGTATTCGACCAGGAAATCGGGCCGGGAGTAGAGGTCGAAGAAGTATTCCGCCAGCCCCGACGAGTTCCACAAGAAGCCGTTTTCGAGCATCGCCCTGACGCGATCCGGCGCCATCACCGCGTAGCCGGCCCGGATTCCGGCGACGCCGAAATCCTTGGACATGCTCTTGACCACCGTCAGGTTCGGGAACCGGTCGATCTGATGGGTCAGGCTGCGGTACGCGAAGTCGTCCCCCTCGCAGGCGAAGTGGATGAAGCTCTCGTCCACCACCACGTTCTTGACCGCGCGCATCTCCTCCAGCATCGCCACCAGCGTCTCATACGGGATGTAGCCGCCGTCGGGGTTGTTGGGGTTGATCAGGACGACCGTGTCGGGCTTCTCGCGACGCACCTTCTCCAGATACTCGCCCGCGTCGAACCGGAAGTCCTCCTCCTTCGGCAGCAGGTTGTACACCACCTTCGTGTCCGGCCTGACGAACTCGTGGTACGGCGAGAACGTCGGCAGGTTGACCAGGATCTTGTCCCCCGTGAACCGGTGCAAGATCGCCTGGATGATCTCGATGGCGCCGTTGCCGACGAAGAGATGGTCGGCCGGAATCCCGATCGCCCCGCTCAGTTTGCCGGCGATCACCCGGTTCTGCGACGGATAGAATTCCAACACCTTGCGCAGCTTGCCCGGTCGAATGACCTCGCGATGGAGGTAGTCGAGGAACAGGTTGGTGGCGTAGGGGTTGGAGAGGAAGCAGGCGTCGACCCGCATCCGCAGTTCGGGGATCTGCTTGATCAGCGTGGGGGCGCTCGGCGAGTGGGAGCCGGCTTCCTTCTTAAGGAGCTTGATCCGTTCGACGATGGCGTTCTCGCGGGGACTGAGGCCGCCTCGGCGGATCACCGGCCGGACCCGGGCCTCCAGCCAGCGAGCCGATACGCCCAGGTCGAACGGTCCGGGCTTCCGTCTTGGCTGCCGATCCCTTTGCTGCCCGATCACATCCACCTCGGTTGTTGTTCCCAAGAGAGGCTCGCCGCGCGGGCCTTACCCGGGGCGCTCGCCCGATCATTGAGGAGAAACCGCAAACGGCGTTCCACGAAGGAAGCGGGCGGGACGAGACCGGCCGCAACCTCGCATCGCGGCCTTCACCCCGAGCTCACAGCACATGGTAGGCTCGCCCCGGCTTCGTATCAAGCACCTAGATTCTACACGACGCAATCACAAACGCGAACCGCATCCCCGCCGGTCGTCCTGGTTTTCCAACGTCCCCTTCGCGGCTATCCTTGAGGACGTCGACAAGAGCCCTCGGCCCGCGATCGACGAACGACCGGTCCCATCCACTCGAAGGAGATCCATTCGATGAGCATCCGAATCGTCTTGCGGACCGGCGAGGCCCTGGTCGAGGGCGCCGAGGACCACCTGTGCGCCGAGCCCGAGGTCGTGATCGGCGAACTCGACGGCCCGGTGGGCCAGGCCCTGGCGAACCTGATCGGCGACCAGGTGAAGGGGCACTCGCGGGTGTTCGCGCTTCTGGCCAGCGACGTCCAGGTCCGCCCGGCGACGGTCATGGTCAGCAAGGTCACGGTCAAGAACGGCAAGTACACGAACATCCTGATGGGGACGGTCCAGGCGGCGATCGCCCACGGCGTGCTCGACGCGGTCCGCGGGGGGGGGATCCCCAAGGACAAGGTGAACGACCTGGGGATCATCTACTCCGTCTGGCTCGACCCCGCCGTCGCCGAGGTCGAGAATCTCGACCACGAAGCCCTCTTCGCCGTCCACCGCGAGGCGACCCTCAAGGTGATCCGCAAGGCCCTCAACAACGCCCCCTCCATCGACTGGCTGCTCGAGAACCAGGACAAGATCGAGCACTACTTCCACAAGCTGGGCATCGACGGGGAGCTGTGACGCACGTTTCGCCATGCAGCGGCCCCGGCATCGACAGGAATGGAGGTTCCTGATACAACCCGCCGATTCAGGTCGGCGGCGATGAACGTCCGGTTGCGGTCAACACATCGGAGGCGGTCATGCGGATCAGGCATGTCGGGATGGCGGCGGCGGCGTGGACGGCGGTCGCGGCGGCGGCCTGGGGGGGCGAGGACGGGGCCGAGGCGAAGCCGACGGATCGGGCGATCACGATCATCGCCAGCCCGTCGACGCTGAAGGTCGGGGCGCGGTGCCAGGTCGAGCTGAACCCGGTGACGATCGGGCGGAACGAGGCCGTCACGGTGTACGACGGCGTGATCGCCAGGGCGAACGAGCAGGGCGTCGGTCTGACCGTGACCGAGGAGCGGAAGACGATCGCCGTCAAGTCGCCCCTGGCCCACGCGCCGCTGGTGAATCGGCTGTTCCGGAACGTCGGGGTCGGCCGGCCCAAGCCCGGCGAGAAGAAGGAAGTCTGGCTGCCCAGCGAATCGATCCACGCGGTCAAGCTGACGGGGGACGCCGCGGGCGAAGGCTGAGCGAACCAGGTCGGGTTGCATTCAACACATTGGAGGTGGTGATGCGGATCAGGTATGTGGGGTTGGCGGCGGCGGCCTGGGGATCATTGGCGGCGGGGGCCTGGGGGGGCGAGGACAGGGCGGCGCCGGAGCCGAAGCCGGCGGATCGGCCGATCACGATCGTCGCCAGCGCCAGCCCGTCGACCCTTAAGGTCGGGGCGCGGTGCTGGGTCAGGCTGAACCCGGTGACGACCGGGCGGAGGAAAAGAGTCACCGTCTACGACGGCGTGATCGCCAGGGCCAACGATCAGGGCGTCGGCCTGACCGTGTCCGAGGTGCGACGGACCATCGCCGACGCGCCGACCTTCGCCGATACGCTTCTGGTGAGTCCGATGTCGCGGACGATCGGGATCGCCCGGTCCAAGTCCGGCGAAAAGAAGGAGGTTTGGCTGGCGAGCGAGTCGATCCACTCGGTCAAGGTGATCGAGAAGGAAGCCGACTTGGAGGAAGAAATCGCCTTCTCAAACCCGAGTTTCGCCGATTAGAGCGGTTCACGATTGGCCTGCGCACGGACCTGGGTTCGAGACGGGAGGGCGAGGCTCCCGCCGAGCCCCACGCATGGCTCGGCGGGAGCCTCGCCCTCCCGGATCAGTCCTCGGCCCGCGTGCGATCCGCACGCAAACCGCTCTCGATCAAGATCCATACACGTTCACGTCGTAGAGTGAATAATTTTTGGTGGCGTTGAGCTTGGTGCAGTAGACCCGCACGTAGCGGCCCCGCGCGGAGAGGCCGGTGTAGGCGGTCGCGCCGCTGGACGTGTTGCCGACGACCGATTTGATCGTTGTCCAGTTCTTGGCGTCGTCGCTGACCTGGATCTGGAAGTCGACCGCGAACGCGGCCTCCCAGTTGAGCGTCACGCCCTTGACGTCGTACTCGGCGCCGAGGTCGATCGAGATCCAGCCGACGGCGTCCGCCAGCCTCCACTGGCCGCTCGACCATCGGGTCGAGCCGTCGCCGTCGGTCGCCTTGCCGGGCGTGTACCGGGCGTCCTCGATCGTCGAGGCCGTGGCCTCCTTGCCCGCCGCCAGGTCGACGGCGGGCAAGGCGGCCCTCGGGGGGGGGGCGGCCGGCGTCGGCAGGCGGGCGGCGGCGTAGACCGCGTTGACGATCGGCCATGCGATCGTCCCGTCGGCGTAATGGATCTCGACGGTGAGATACCGGCCGCTCTCGTTCTGGTAGGGCTGGAGGTAAAGGTCGCCGATGGTCCCGCGGCGGACCAGGGCCAGCGAGAACGGGGGAGGGGCCCCGACCAACCGCCAGTCCCCCCCGCCGTACCCCGTGACGATGATCTGGGAGATGCTCTGATCGCTGGCCAGGCCGGCGATGACGATGTGGACGTCCTGGAAGCCGTCGGGGCCGTTCGGGCCGCCGATCAGGTCGCGCCCGTCCTGGTCGAGCGAGACGGCGGTGACGACCGGCGGTGAAGCCGCCAGGCTGATGCTCTGATCGTCGACCCCGGCGCTGTTGATCGTCGCGGCGTAGACCCTCATCGTCGTCGCCGCTCCGGCCGACGGTCCGCGTCCCCAGTTGTTCCAGACGTCGAGCCGCAACTCGTCGGCGGTCAGCCAGGGATAGGCGGCTCGGGTGTAGCCGGGGCTCCCGATCGAGATCGCGGGCGCTGACGGGTCGGACCAATCGACCTCGTTGTTCGAGAAGCTTCCGGTGAAGTACGTCCGGCCGGCGCTCGCCTTGTTGTACAGCCGGTCGTGCGCGACGCCCAGCGTGATCGCCGAGTCGTTGAACAGGTTGCCGGCGATCATGAGATCGAGCACCGGCAGCCGCGACCAGCCCCAGGGGGCGCCGTCGGGGCCGACGAACGAGCCCTCGCTGGAGCCGGCGCCGAGCCGCAGCGACCGGCCGCCGAGGAACGTGTTGTCGACGATGTTCGTCCCCCAGTCGTTGCCGCTGATCACCAGGGCGACGTTGCTCGCGCTCATGCCTCGGAGGTCGATCGTATTGCCGCGATACGTCTGGTAGACGAACCCGCGGCCGACGGCGATCACGTAATCGCCGGGCGGCAGCGGGTCGGCGAGCAGGTACCGCGTCGGGCTGAGCGCCTGGGCGATCATCCGCCATTGGCCGGCGAACGGCCCGGTCAAGATCGAGACCACGTCGCCGGTCCGGGGGGCGGGCCCGCGAAGCGCCGGGACCTGCACGAGGTATCCATCGGGCGAGACCGACGACGGCTTCCCCTCGAATCGAGGTTGGTAGCTCTCGGTCAGGATGATCTCGGGGTTGTTCTCGAACCCCGGAGGCGCGCCGGCGACGCCGGCGGCGGGGGTGCCGAGGCCGCCGTCGATCGTGTTGTCCTCGATCAGGTTGCCGATCCCCTGGCCGGAGTCCCCCCAGCCGAAGACCAGGAACCGCTGCGCGACTCCGCCGGGATCGACCTGACGCGCGTGGTTGCCGGTGATCGTCAGGTCGTGGCTGGCGTGGACGTTCAGAAAGGTCGGCGTGATCGTCCCCGCGACCGCCCCTTGATAATCGTTGCCGGTCACCAGCCAGGGGCCGACCCCAAGCTGAATCCAGCCCCCCTTGAAGACGCCGTCGGCGATCACGCCCGAATCACCGGGATCGAAATTCATCAGCGCGAACGCGCTTTCGTATCCCGAAGTCGCCGAGGCGGCCGGCGCCTGGACGTCGAGGCGGGTGAACGTCAGGTCGACGTTCGAGTCCCCCACGCCCGCCTGGGCGATCGCCCCGGTGGAGGCCGTCCACCGGCTCGTATCCCCCTGGAACCGGATCGCGAAGCCGTCGAGGCCGACGTGGCTGGACGCGATCAGGATCGCCCCCGACGCCGAGTTCCAGGGGGAGCCCGCCGCGCTCGACAGGGCGAAGTTCAGCGTGACGCCCGGATCGGCCGTGATCCGCACCGGATAGGTCAGGCTCAACGGGGCGTTCAACGTGTACGAGCCGACGCTCAGATGAATGTTCGCCGCGCGGGACTGAAGGGCCGAGAGCAACTCGGCGGCGCCGGCGACGTTCTGAACGGGCGCGCCGATCCGGGTGTCGGCCGCGCGGAGGTTGACGTCGCTGGGCGCGCCGTCGAACCGCGCCGCCGCCTGGCTGCCGTCGTCGAAGGTCAGCAGCAGGACGAGCGTCGATCGGCTCTCGTCGCGGACGGGGGGGAAGTCGAAGACGCCGGTCGTCGGGTGGTACAGCATCGCCAGGGGGATCGACCCGTCCGTGTACGGCGGGGCCGCGCCGGGCTTCGTGTAAACCCAGCTCGAACCGTAACGGTTGCTGAGCACCGCCGACCGGATCGAGGCGAACGACTGGCCCGAGGGGAGCGCGGCGAGGGCCGCGTGCGAATAACCGGGGCTGAACGCGTCTTGCGGCAGGCTCGTCGCGGTCGCTCCGGCCAGGCTCGACTCGGCGAGGAAGGGCATCGCCAGGCTCGGGGTCGTCGCGCCGCCGGTGATCACGACGGCGTCGGTCCGGCCGCTCCGGTTGGTGTACGTGCCGTCCTGGTTCTGGTGCTCATAGGTGACGACCAGGGTCAAGGGAACGCCCGCCAGGTTCACATCGGACGAGAAGAACAGGTCGGCGGTCGTCCCCAGCGTCCCGTTTCGGCCCGAGCGATTGAGCAGCTCGGCGTTCCAACGGCCGTCGGGGTTGACCCCCGTTTGCCAGACGCGCGGGGGATTCGTGGCGGCGGTCAGCGTGACGTGGCAGTCGGCCCCCGCCGAGAGGTTGGACAGGGCGATCTCGACGTCCTGGAACCCGTCGGGCCCGACGCCGATCGTGGTCCCGGTCCAGTCCTGCGCGACCTGCCCCAGGAAGACGGCGGCGACCTGCTCGCCGGCCGTCCGGAGGTTCGGATCGACGGCCGTTCCGGTGATCAGCCAGGTGTCCTCGAAGCCGCCGTCGGCGTACACGACGTGGATGTTCTGGTACACCGTCCCGGCCGGATCGGCGTCCAGGGGTTCCATGTACAGGTCCCCCGCGCCGGGGTCGGCGGCGTCGGGCCGATAGACGGCGTTCGCCGGCGCGTCGGGCCCCCACGCCCAGAGCTTGCCCCCGGCCTTCGTGACCGTCACGCGGGCGACGGGGCCCGAAAGGCCGGTGAGCCTCAGATGGACGTCCTGATAATCGTTGGGCCGCTGGGGGTTGATGAGCCCCTCGGTGCCCGCGAAATCGCTGCCGTCCTGGCCGATCCAGATCGCGGCCAGAGTCAGCAGTTGTCGCGGCTCCAGGGCCGTCAGCCTGGGCGTGAACCCGCGCCGCCTCGGTTGCTTTCTCATGATGTCGGAAACTCAAGTTGTGAGCGAGCCGGCCACGAGAACCCCTTGTTCCCACGCACCCGCGGAGGCCGCCCCTTCCGGGACGTCCACTAATAAGCTAGGTCACGCTTTCCAGGCGGCGGTCCGACTCAGGCTCGGCGCGCCGCCTCCTGAACGCGGACGCGCCGAACCGGTTCATCCCCTAACCCGATCGTCATGAAATGGACTTCCGACCCTTCCCGATGTGAGCCGGCTCGCGGCCGCTGAAGTGGAAGGTAACGAGAATAAGTCGAGTAGGCAACATAGATAGGGTGGGAAATATATATTGGTTTAATAAGGAGTGTTGCGAATCAGGTCTTCGAGTGGGTTTATCATGACTTGATATGGTGTTTCTAGGCTTTACGGTCACGGATGTGCTCAAACTACCAGCCCGACGCGCAAGCGAGGGGTGATTCAATATGGCTTGCGACGCCCCCCGATTTTCCCAGGGCGATCCCCTCGCTGGCGCGTTTTGATGTTGCGCTGTTTTGCAGAGGCTGACGCGAGCATTCCTTCTCCCCCCGGGAGCGGGGGGAACCCCACTTGTGGGGTCGGGCCGGGACGGCCGGATGAGGGTCGTGGGGCTTCGGGATCGGTCTCGCGAGAATCGGAATCCGTGATGAATCCGACGCCCCTCATCCGCCCTTCGGGCACCTTCTCCCGGGGGGAGAAGGGAATTCGGCCCTCGCTTCTCATGTGATCGAAACGCAAACGGCGCAACATCAAAACCGGCGCGTCGGGCTGGCATTTCGAATCGGGCCGCGTCGATGGCGTGCCTTCATGCGCGGGGGGCTTTCTCGGCGCGTTCGCGACTGGTCGGCGTCAGCGCGGCAGTCGCCAATGGTGGTCGTGGCCGTTCCCGCTGCGTCGGCCGAGGCCGACGACGGCGGCGGCGAGCGTGCCGGCGACGGCGCCGACGGCGGCGACCTTCAAGGCCGGGTGGTGCTCGAAGACCCGGGTGTACCAACTCGACTTCCGGCCCGGGAACTCGCCGCGCTCGGCGCCGTCGCCGGTCCAGGGCTCGAACAGGGTGTCGCGGCCGTTGTCGGGCTCGCCGGTCTTCTGGCGGTCGACGCTCGCGCCGCACATCAGCGACATCTGATCGGCCATGCCGGGGCTGAGCCGATGGAGCCAGTCGTAGCTCCTGGCCGCGATCCCGACGAAGATGTCGCGCCGGGGGTTCTCGGCGGCGAAGATGATCGCCTCGGCGACCGCCTCGGGCTCGTAGACGATCCCCGGCGGCGACGCCTTGGCGCCGAGCTTGCTCCGCGAGTGCGCGAAGAACGGCGTGTTGGTCGGCCCCGGCAGGATCAGGGTCGTCCGCACTCCCGCGTTCTCGTGCTCCAGTTCCAGGCGGAGGGCCTCGGTGAACCCCTTCACGCCGTGCTTGGCCGCGCAGTAGATCGATTGCAAGGGGGCGCCCCGGACGCCCAGCTCGGAGGCGATGTTGATGATCGTCCCCTCGCGCTGGTTCCTCATGTAGGGCAGGGCGGCCTTGGCGCCGTAGATCGTGCCCAGCAGGTTGACGCGGATGATCCGGTCGATCTCGTCGACGTGCAGGTCGTCGAAGTGCGAATAAACGCTGACCCCGGCGTTGTTGACCCAGGTGTCGATCCGCCCGTAATGGCCGGCGGCGGCCTCGGCGAGCCGCTCGACCTGGGCCCATTCGGCGACGTCCGTGACCACGACGTGCGCCTTGCCGCCGTCGCGGCGGATCTCCGACGCCACTTCCTTGAGCGCCGAATCGTTCCGCGCCGCCAGCGAGACTCGGGCGCCGCGGCGGGCGAACTCGATCGCCGTCCTGCGGCCGATGCCCGACGAGGCTCCGGTGATCACCACCGACTGTTCGTGTACTGGTCGCATCGTCTTCACCCTTCTCGTCTCGTGTGGTCTCATCGCCGATCAGATCAGATTCGATCAGATCAAGATGAAGCCGCCCGCGACTGGCGACGACGCCAGGGACGTCCGCAACCGGAACCGACGGGCGACCGGATGATCAGACTACTCGATGCAAGTCCGATGCCGCGCCGACCCGTCGGTCTCCGGTCCTGGGCTTGGTTCCGCAACCTCCCGTCGCGAGACCGACCGTTCGATCGGGGTGATCAAGGCAGGATCTGATAATAGTATTTCGCCAGCGAGCCGCCGCCGGTGGACATCGCGGACCACGACCAGCGGTCGCCGGCGTGGCCGTACGCCTGACCCTGGAACGGGAACCCGTCGTTCGCCCCGTAGCCGACGTAAACCCGCGACGGCTCCGGGAAGTTGACGTAGTAGCTGTACGGCATGATCGCCCCCGACCGCGTCCCCGCGTTGGGCGCCGCGAACGAGCCCGAGCCGATCACGGTCCCCACCGTGATCGGGGCGCCATGGATCGGCTGGCCGTAGATCGGTGCGCCGACGACGGCCGCCGGAGCGGTGACGGCCGCCGGAGCGGTGACGGCCGCCGGAGCGGTGACGGCCGCCGGCACTGGCGGAGTTGGTGGAACGACCTCCTGGGCGGTCGCGGTCGCGACCCATCCGGTGAAACCAACCACGACGCCCAATACCAACCTCGGTGATCCTGTCATGGGTGCTCCTCTCATCGGGTCTGGGTGATCGCTCGGAAGCGGAACAGCGAAGATTCGCCTATCCACTATAATCTGCGCAGTCATCCAGGCCATCCCCTTTGCGGTTGAATCCCGGGCCGAAACGACGCCGCGCCGTGCTCTTACACATGTTGGCGTCAATGAGGGGGTCTTCATTCTGGTATGTGCGGTTGCGTTCGTCGGGGGTTGTTCGGCATGATCGCGGATGCAACAAGCGGCAAGTCTTCGTCGCTTGCATGAGGCTATTTTAAGGAAAGAACCATGCAACGAGTGTACGTTCTGGCCGTTGCGGTCCTGCTTCTCGTCGCGCCGACGGCGCATGCCGGTCTCGTCGGCGCCAAGTTCGACGCCGTCTATTACTATCAGGATGCGACGACGCCCTATTCCGACGCGACCTTCTCCAACCCGACGTTCACCGTCGGCCCGGGGGTCGAGACCATGCTCGACGTTGAGAAGCTCACTCAGATGTCGGTCGATTTCACCAACGATACGCTGACCATCGACTACCTGAGCACGACGGCGACCCCTCCCAAGTGGGGCGGATTCCCGATCAACGGGCCGACCTTCACGCTGACCCCGGGGACCTCGCCGACCTCGCTGGGGATCGTCGGGTTCTCGATCGCGGGCACGACCCTGGCCGGCTTCGACGCCGGCCGGGTGACGTACGATGACACGCGGATCAGCATCAACTGGAGCGATCTGACCTATGCGGCCGGGGACAAGGTCGTCGTCACGTTCGCGTTCGTCCCCGAGCCTTCGAGCATCATCGCCCTGGGCGTCGGCTGCGCGTTGCCGGTCGTCGCGGGGCTGCGGCGCCGCCGTCGTCGGACCGAAGCCTGAACTCTCCCCCGCGCCCCGCGGTCGCTATCTCAGGAGGTCGCGGGGCGGGTAGGTTTCGAGTTCCGGCAGGGAAGTCCGACGAGTGATGTTCCTGGTTCCGAGGAACCGGCGGTCGAGGTGGCCGACCTCCATGACGGTGTCCGATTCCCAGGCGAGCTGGCGGGTCGCGGCGTCGTAGCCGAAGAGGGCCAGTTTGACCACCGAATCCTGCTTGCTCCGGCGGATCAGGGCCGAGGTGCCGGTACTGGCCATCGGGATCGGGATGATGCCCGTCGAGAACGAGTTGGGGAGCGAGAGCCGGTGGTCGACGTCCTCGGTGCCGTAGGCGCCGACGGCCGCCTCGACGACGACCTCCGCTTCTTTCTTGTCGTCGACCAGCAGCAGCCCTTGCCGGGCCATCGCGCGCTTGAGGCCGAAGACGAGCCATTCCGAGTCGGTCGCGCTCACCTTCTCGGTCACGAGGAAGACCTTTCTCCCCGCCAGCGGCTGGAAATCGATCGCGGCGATCGCCCGATCGGCCGTGCCGGTCAGCAAGAGTTGTTCGGCGCCCGCCCTCGTCGAGCCGGTGATCTTCGTCGTCACGCTCACGCAGCCGCACAAGGGCATGGCCAGCGCGAGCGTCGCCAGACTCGCCAATCGGGTCATGTCCGTCCCCTCCTCCACGCCCGAACTTACCGTCGATACGTTTTCTCCTATCGGTATAATTGGTCCCTCAGGCTTAGCGGTCTTGAGGGCGAGGCGGCGTCCATCGAGTCGGCGGTCGCCCATTGCGCGCACCGCCGAGTTCCCCTCGGCGTCGCCACGCGCCTGACGGACCCAACGCGATCCGTTCTCGTGATTCGTCTCGACATGGACGACCCGCGAGCGCGGTGGAGGTCTTCGGCTGTGCGCTTTCCGCGATTTCGGTTCACGATCCGCCGGATGATGATCTTCACCGCGATGGTCGCGCTGGGCCTCGTCGCGGAGCGCGAATTCTCGGACGGATCGCCCCCGCGGTTCGTGGTCCAGGGCGTCCCGGCGCGGATCAACCGGCTGCGGCCCGGCATGACCCGAGAGCAAGTCGAGGTCATCCTCGGCCTGGAGCGGTCATGGATCTGGGGAGGCACCAGCGCCGCGTTCCAACGCCGTGTTCGCGACGGCTATTACATGATGGAAGAGTACACCCCGCGGTCGCCGTGGCTGATTCGGCTGGGGTTCACCATCGAGGAAGGGGCGAGCGGCCCGATGAACAAGAACGACCGCCTGATCGGGGCGTCCTTCCTCCACAACCGCCGGGTCGTCGCCAAGATGCCGGGCCAACCGTGAGCGGACGACGCGAGAAGGCGAAACCCGCCCTCGATGGGCGGCTTCAAGGCCCCGCGACTCCATCTCCATCGGCGTTCGGGACGGCGGGAGTCCCTGTCGTAGCGACGTTGGATTTCACCCGGGCGGGGCCGTAAAGACCGTCGCCGCCGACGAGGACGGCGCGCCCGAGCGCGTCGGCGTCGGGGCGATCGGCCCGCGAGGCTCGGGAGGCCCGGCCGACGGTCTCGCCGTCCTGGACGACCTGGATCGAGTCGGCGGTGAAATGGATCTGGATGGTGGTGGGGCCGTCGGTCCAGCGCAACGGGGCGGCGGCGTGGCCCGGCTTGCTCATCCGATAGACCAGGCCGTACTCCTCGCGGGCCTCCCGGTCGAGGAAGTCGAACCGGGGGCTCCAGGGAGTCGAACCCTTGGCCGAGGTGGAGATGTAAAGGCTCTCCCCGAGCGGGACGAGGCTGGTCACGCGCTGGCCCCAGAGATTGGCGACGGGGTCCCTGGCGGCGGTTTCGGCTTCGTAGGGATGCGTGGTCGCGTCGGTCGGGGCCGGTCGCGAGAACATCCGGCGAACCAGGTCCCACTGATTGGGCCCC
>CALCIC010000936.1 GCA_937907405.1 uncultured Isosphaeraceae bacterium
CGGCGACGGCGGCGTTTACTGGGCGCTGAGCATCGCGCTGCCGGGCTTCCGGCAGTTTCGGTTCCCCAGCAAGCTGATGACGTTCTCGATTCTGGGGCTGGCGGCGCTGGCCGGGTTCGGCTGGGACGATCTCGGCAGAGGCCGTCGTCGGGGCACGATCGCGCTGACCGTCGTCCTGCTGACGCTCACGCTGGGCGCCCTCGCCGCCTGGTCGATCGAGCGGCCGGCGATCATGCGGATGTTTGCAGCGGCGAAGCTCGGTTCCAGCTTCGGCCCGTTCAATCCCGAGGCGGCCTATCGCGAGACGACCTGGAGCCTCGTCCAGGCTTCAACGGCCCTCGCCCTGGCGGCCGCCGTGCTGGCGACGGCCGCGCGTCGGCCCCGGTTCGCGGGCCTGGCGGCCCTCGCGCTGGTCTCGGCCGATCTGGCGGTCGCCAACCGCCGACTGATCTCGACCGTGCCGCAGGCGATGTTCGACGTCGAGCCGGAAGTTGTCAAGATCATCAACGAAGCCGAGCGCGCGAAGCCGTCCGACGGGCCCTACCGGGTCCATCGCATGCCGATCTGGAATCCGCCGATCTGGAACATGCGGGCGTCCGGCGACCGCATCCGCGACTTCATGGAATGGGAGCACGCCACGATCCAGCCGAAGTACGGCGTCAATCTCGGGGTCGAGTACACGCACACCATCGGCGTGGCCGAGCTCTACGATTACGAGTGGTATTTCAACGGGTTCCCCCGGAAGGTTCGAGGCGAGTTCGCCCGCCGCCTCGGCGTGGCGGACGAAACCCCGGTGATCTACTTCCCCAGGCGGTCGTTCGACATGTGGAACACCCGCTATTTCGTCCTGCCGTTGCATCCCGCGGGTTGGACCGACGAGGACCGAGGTTACGCGGCGTTCGTCTCCGACACCGACTCGATCCACCCCGACCTGCCTCGCGAGCAGACCCCGGAGGCGCTCAAGCGCGTCCGGGATTGGGTTGAGAACCACGACTACCAGATCCTCCGCAACCAGAAGGCGTTCCCTCGCGCGTGGGTCGTCCACCAGGCCCGGGGGCTGCCCGCCATGTCCGGCACGACGCGCGAAGGCCGCGCCGGCCCGATGCAGGAGATCATCTACGGCGACGATTCGATCTGGCATGATCCGACGATGCACGCCTTCGACCCGCTCGAACTCGCCTGGATCGAGGCCGAGGAAATCGAGGCGCTGCGCCCCTTCATACCCGGACATGCGAGCCGATCGACGGAGCGGGTGGAGGTCGCCTACCCCCACGGCGCGCGCGTCGAGATGACGGCGCGGCTTGATTACCCGGGGATCGTCGTCCTGGCCGACGTCTACTATCCTGGATGGAAGCTGACGATCGACGGCGAGCCCGCCCCCGTCCACCGGGTCAACCGGATGATGCGGGGGGCGGCCGTCGAGGCCGGCGTTCATAAGCTGGTCTATACCTACGAGCCCGACTCGTTCTTCCGCGTGGGAGGGCCGCTCACCCTCGCCGGGCTGGGCGCGTCGGTCTGCCTGGCGGCGTTCGTGGCATGGCGGCCGCGGTCGCGCCTGCCCTGGTCGCCCGTCGACCCCGAACCGCCTTCCACTTCCACGCCGGCCGAGGCCGGACGACACCAAGGAGATTGAGATCATGTCCCTCGAATGTTTCCGCGGAACGATCTGGTTCGTGGGCTGCGGCCTGATGCTGGCCGCGACCGCGAGGGCGCAAGAGCCTGGCCAGCCCAAGGTCCAGCCGGGGCCCAACGAGCCCGACTGGGTCGTCGTGCTGAGCGACCGCTACGGGCTGTCGATGATCGAGGACCTGCTCAACCCCGTGAAGACGACCGCCTCCGAGACCCCCGGCCTGTTCCGCAAGGCCGGGCCGGGGCCGGTTCGATACGCGCCGGTGCTCGCCCTGGGGTTGGAGACGCGGACCCGAGGCGGCTGGTATCGGCCGGCGGGGGAAGCGGCCCCCAAGAAGTCGGGCCTTTGGACCTATACGTTCAAGCACACGGCCGCCGACCTGGAGAAGAAAAACGACCTGGCGCCGCCGCTTGAGGGGCAGTCGCAACTTGAGTTCGATCCCGGCGATCAGCCGTTCGGCGTTTGGGTTTCGAACGACGGCCTGAACGACGGCGGCGTTTACAGCGAGCCGGCCGTCGTCGCCCGGAACAACGCCCGCCTGGCGAAGCAGCCCTACAAGGCGATGATTTATCCCAATCGCGACAAGACGACGGGGAGAAAGGTGCCCAACAGCTATCTCATCGGCTGGGAGTACTCCACCAACGACGACTTCCAGGACGTCGTCTGTCGGATCGACAACGTCGTCCTGATCGGAGCCGACAAGCCCAAGGCGGCCGAGAAGCCCTGAGGCCGCCTCGGGCCGCCATCGGCCGTGTCCTGGAGTTCGTCTCGTCGGGAGGGCGAGGCTCCCGCCGAGCCTGCCAGCCCTCGTGGGGTTCGGCGCCGGCCTCGCCCCACGGGAACTTATGAGAGGACGGACTCTTACTCGTTCTCCTTCGCGCCGGCCGGCTC
>CALCIC010000937.1 GCA_937907405.1 uncultured Isosphaeraceae bacterium
GCGTCCACGCCAGACCGGCGGTGGCGGCGTCGACGCCCTCTGGAACGACGATTTCCACCATGCCGCGCGGGTCGCGCTGACGGGCCGCGCCGAAGCCTATTACGCCGATTACAAGGGATCGCCGCAGGAGTTGATCTCGGCGGTGAAATGGGGGTTTCTGTTCCAGGGCCAGCGGGTGAAGTGGCAGGGGAAGCGTCGCGGGACGGCCACGTTCGGCGTCCCGGCCGCCCGATTCCTGATCTACCTTGAAAACCACGACCAGGTCGCCAACTCCGCGCGGGGACGCCGGGTCAAGGACCTCACCAGCCCGGGTCGATACCGGGCGATGCTGGGCCTCTGCCTGCTCGCGCCGCAAACCCCCCTGCTCTTTCAAGGGCAGGAACTCGGCAGCACCCGGCCGTTCCTCTACTTCAGCGACCACAATGAAGAGTTGGCCAGGGCCGTCCGCGAGGGCCGGCGCAGGGAGCTTGCGGCGTTCCGGAGCACGATCCATCCCGAGGTCCGCGACTTCCTGGCCGATCCCGGCGACGAGGCGACGTTCCTGGCCTCGAAGCTCGACGAGCCGGACGACTACCGGAACATCCCGGAATTCGTGCTCATCCAGGACCTCCTCAAATTACGACGCGAAGATCCGATCTTCCGCGCCCAGGATTCCGAGGCGATCCAGGGGGCGGTGATTGGTCCCGAAGCGCTGGTCGTCCGCTACTTCGGCGAGGGGGACGACTGCCGATTGCTGGTCGTGAACCTCGGCCGCGACCTCTACCCGGTCCCCAACACCGAGCCCCTGCTCGCATCACCGCCGGGGGCGGACTGGTCGGCGATCTGGTTCAGCGAGCGCCCCCGGTACGACGGTTCGGGCGTCCCCCCGCTCGATCCGGCGCAACCCTGGCGCGTTCCGGGGCACGCGGCGGTCGTCCTGAAACCCGTACCGGCCGCCGATCGCCCGGAGAATCCCGAGATGGGGAGCGCCCCGGCGGAAGACTACGAGGTTCACCCGGCGCTCCGAAAACCTCAAGGCGAAGACGTCAGGGCTTCTTGATCGCCTCGTCGAGCGGTCGGTTGCCGAACGCCTCCCGAGGAGGCTGCGCCGGCGCCCTGAGATCGCGCCGGAGCTTCGCCAACTCGCGCTTCAGTTCGTCCACGACCCCCGCGTTCGCGGGATCGTCGTAGACGTTCTTCAGCTCGAGCGGGTCGGTCTTGAGATCGAACAACTCCCAGGAGTCGAGGTCCGCCGTCGCCTCGAATCGGACCAGCTTGTAGCGGTCGGTGACGACGCCGTAGTGGGGGCGCACGTGGTGCGGGGTGGGGTATTCGTAGTACTCGTAGTAGAAGGATTTGCGCCAGTCGGCCGGGGCCTCGCCGCGAAGGACGGGGACGAGGCTCCTGCCCTGAAGATCGTCGGGCGCGTCGACCCCGGCGATTTCAAGGAACGTCGAGGCGAAGTCGATGTTCGAGACGATATGGTCGTCGGTTCGTCCGGGAGCGATCACGCCGGGCCACCGCGCCAGCATCGGCGTCTTGAGCGATTCCTCGAAGATCCAGCGCTTGTCGAACCAGCCGTGTTCGCCCAGGTAGAACCCCTGGTCGGACGTGACGATCACGAGCGTGTCGTCGGCCAGGCCCTCGTCGTCCAGGTATTTCAGAACGCGGCCCACGCTCTCGTCGACTGCCTTGACGCACGCCAGATAGTCATGCATATATCGGTTGTACTTCCAACGAACGAGGTCGGCGCCCTTGAGGTTCGCCTTGCGGAAGGCCTCGTTGCGCGGCTGATAGTAGGCGTTCCACGCCTTGAGTTCCTCGGGGTCCAGATGCTCCGGGCAGTCGACGAGCTTGAGGTCGTCGTCGTTCATCGTCCCCATGATCGTCATGTCCTGGTCGCGTTCGGCGAGCCCTCGGCCCGCGTAATCGTCGAACAAGGTCGGCGGCTCGGGATACTTGCGGTCGCCGTCGTGGCCCAGATGACGCACGGCCGGCGACCATCGGCGGTGCGGGGCCTTGTGCTGGCACATCAGCAGGAACGGCTTCGAGCGGTCGCGGTTCTTGAGCCAGTCGAGCGAGAGGTCGGTGATGACGTCGGTGACGTAGCCCTCGCGCTTGGAGCGCTTGCCCATCTCGAACATCGGCGGGTCGTAATAGATTCCCTGCCCCGGCAGGATGTTCCAGTAGTCGAAGCCCGTCGGATCGGAGCCGAGGTGCCACTTGCCGACGACCGCCGTCTGGTAGCCGGCCTTCTGCAACAGCTTCGGGAACGTCGTCTGGGAACCGTCGAATCGGCTGTTCGTGTTGTTGTAGAAGCCGTTCATGTGGCTGTATTTGCCGGTGATCACCGAGGCCCGGGCCGGGCCGCAGATCGAATTCGGAACCAAACAACGGTCGAACCGAATCCCTTCCTTCGCCACCCGATCGAAGTTCGGCGTGTCCAGGAGCATCCGGGGGTCGCCGTACGCGCCGACCGCCTGATACGCCATGTCGTCGGCGAATATAAACACAATATTGGGGCGTCGACCCGGTTCGATCCCGTTCGCCGAGAGCGCGAGCGACGACGCGGCGAGGGCGAAGAACAACAAGCGACGAACGCCGAACGGCATTGGGGTCATCAGCGAGTGCCTCGATAATCGGGGGGAGTCGACGGGATTCGATTCCGCTCGATTATACAAGGGCCGCGTCAGGCCTCAATGAGCAAGGCGACCGGGAAACGGGCGAACAGAGAGCCGACTTCGAGCACGGTCGCGCCGTCTCGTGATTCGGAAGCGAAGACAGCATCCGTGAACATGTCTTGAAAACACGTGCCTGGATCGACGTCCGGCAGTTTCAAGAGGGTGCCGCCCCACGCCTCCGGTCCGACGGGAAGGACGCCGTCGAAGGCGAGACGCGTGCTCAGCCGCGGAACGGCGACGATCGCCGATTCGGACCCGTGGCTTCGGTGGAAGGCGAACACCGAGGCGGCGCGTGGGCCGGACGCCGGCAGCGGGCGATACGCGCCGACCGCGAACAGCTCGGGCGACTTCTTGCGGGCGTGGAGCGCTCGCCAGTTCAAGTAGAGTTTGACCCGGCCGTCGGCGGGGCCGGCCGAAAGTTCGCGGGCGAGTTCCGCGCGGTCGTCCCCCGCGGCCTCGTGGCGCCGGGAAAGCTCGTCGAGCATCGCGGACCGCAGCGCGTAGTCGACGGGGCGGCGGTTGTCGGGGTCGACGAGGCTGAAGTCCCACACCTCGGTCCCCTGGTACGTGTCGGGCACTCCCGGCATGGTCAGCTTGAGCAGGGTCTGGGAGAGCGCGTTGATCCGACCGTGACGGCTGATCATTCGTTGGAACGGCAGGAACGACTTGAAGAAGGAGGCGTTCCTCGACCGATCGAGGATCGCGACGATGAACTGGTCGATCGCCGCGTCGTAGTCCTCGCTCGGGTTCTGCCAGCTCGTGTGGACCTTGGCCTCGTGGATCGCCTTGGCCATGTAGGCGCGGATGCGGTCGCGGAAGGCGGCGAGCGCGGCGTCGTCCATCTCGTCGGTCGGCCAGGCGCCCAGCAACGTCTGATAGAGCAAGTACTCTTCGTTGCGAT
>CALCIC010000938.1 GCA_937907405.1 uncultured Isosphaeraceae bacterium
CTCGCCACGCTCGACAAGGTGGACGACGAGCGACGCCGAATCGACTTTCGCGTTTCCGTTGCTGAAATTCAGGCTAAATCCGGCGATGCCAAGGCCGCTCGCGCGTTCGTCGCCACGCTCCCGGAACCTTCGCGCGACAACGCCTACGTCCGGATCGCGCTCGCCGAACTGGACCGAGGCGACACCGCCGGGGCCAGGCTCACGATCGCGAAGATCGCGGACGCGACGCAACGGGTGCAAATGACCGGCTCGATCGCCGAGGCCGAGATCCGCGCAGGCCGGCTCGACGACGCTCGTCGGACGGCCGAATCGATCCCCGCGGGCGCGAGCGAGCGTCGCGAGACCTTCCACGTCCTCGCCAGCTCTCTCGCCCGGGCGGGCGACTTCGCCGGGGCCGTTCGGGTCGCCGACGACGAGTCGGAGGTCGAATGGCTGGCCGGAATCGCCTTCTTCGCTCTCGACATGAACCGTCGCGACGAGGCGCGGCGGATCGTCGACCGGCTCCGGCAGGTCGATCTCACTCGCCTGGATGTTCTCCCCCGCATGGAGCTTGCGGAGTCGCTCACCACATGGCTGGCCATCCTCGATGCCCGGCTCGGCGATCCGAAGGCGCTCGATCGGATGGTTGGGGAGTTGAAGGACCTTCTTCAGGCCGAGGGCGACGCCGAGTTTCATGAGAAAATCGAGTCAAGGCTCTTTGGTCTCTATGTTGGCGCGGGTCGAATGGTCGACGCCAAGAAGCTCGTCCTGGGGAAGTCGGCGCGAATCTTCGAGGGCGTCATCGCCTGGCTGGCCGCCGTCGCGGTCGCGGAGGGCCGTCTCAAGCACGCGGATGACCTGGTCTTTCTCCTCCCGGCTTCAGGTTCCCGCGATGGCTGTATCGCCGGGTTGGCCGTCGCCCGCCGCGATGCGGCCGGCGATCAAAGCGCTGCGGCCTGGGTCGAGGGCCTGCTTACTCCCGACGACCGCGCCGCCGCTTACCTCGGCCTGACCGATCCGAGCCTTCGACGACGACCGGCGGCGGCGGCGACGCCGTGACGGGCGAAACCATGACTATACGTGCAGATTCTTCCACGGAGTCCAGCTCATGACCGTTTCCGAATCGACCGAGCCGAAGCCCTCGGCGTCCTCGATCGCCGGGGTGATCTTCGACATGGACGGGGTCCTGCTCGAATCGGAGCCGTTCATCGCGGCGGCGGCGGTGAGGATGTTCGCCGAGAAGGGGGTGATGGTCGCCCCCGAGGAGTTCCGGCCGTTCATCGGCGCCGGCGAGGACCGGTTCCTGGGGGGCGTGGCCGAGGCGCGCGGGGTGACGCTCGACATGCCCCGCGACAAGGTGCGGACGTACCAGATCTACCTCGACCTGATCGCCGGCCGGCTCGAACCGTCGCCCGGCGTCGGCCGGTTCTTGACCGAGTGCCGCCGCCGGGGCCTGAAGACCGCCGTCGCCTCAAGCGCCGACCGAATGAAGGTCGAGGGGAACCTCAAGGAGATCCACCTGCCGACTTCGGAATTTCAGGCGATCGTCGTCGGCGAGGACGTGATCAACAAAAAGCCCGCCCCCGATATCTTCCTCGAAGCCGCCCGCCGGATGGGCCTCGACCCGCGCGCCTGCCTGGTGGTCGAGGACGCCGTCTCGGGCGTCAAGGCGGCGAAGGCCGCCGGCGCGCGATGCCTGGGGCTGACGACCTCGTTCTCCGCCGGGCAACTCCGAGGCGCGGGGGCCGATTGGACGGCCGCCGACCTCGAAGGCGCCTCGTTCGACGTGCTCGACTGACTTGTAAGGCTCAGGCTGGGTTTCAGGGCGACGTCCGAGACGTTCATGGCCTGGCGCCCGGCTGTGCAGCCGGCGTCGAGGAACGGTGGAACGAGCCGTCCAAACGACCTGAGCGGTGCAACGGGTGCTCAATTGACTCCGCGCCGAGCGTAAAGCATCGTCATTTCATATTTGATCATCCAAACTTCCTGCCTGGTCGCGACCTCGTATCCCCGCGCTCGCAGCCACTCCGAGATGCTCGCCGCGCGGCCCTCGACGTCATGAACCTCCATGGCCACCTGCCGGATCCTCCCCCAGTCCGCCTCCTCGACCCCCCGCAGGACGTCCCATTCGCTGCCCTCGACGTCGACCTTGAGCAAGTCGACCCGGGCGATCTGATGATCGGCCAGGATGTCGGAAAGCCTCATGAGCCGACACTCACGGCTCTGCGTGACGGAAGCGTAATCGATCAGCTTGTCCACCAGGATCGACCGCACCGGATCGCTGACCCATCGCCAAAAGCCGCGGCCGCCCGTTCGTCGCACGTCCCCCGTCCCCATCAGATCTCCCCTGGCGTCGGCCCACATCTTTGCGAGTTCGTCGGGGTAACACGTGGACAATGCGGGGCGGCGCGGGCAATAGGTGAAGACGGCCCGCCCCTCCCGATCCGCGAAAGCGAGGTTGAACGCCTTGACCTTGTCGCCGAGCAAGCTCGTATTCTTGCGCAGCATCTCGAAGGTCTCGGGGATGGGCTCGAAGGCGTAATGGGTGAATTCTCGGAGGATTTGACCCAGGAACAAGGCGAACATCCCGATGTTCGCGCCCACGTCGAGGACGACGCCGCCTTCGTGGAGATCGATCCCGCATTTCGTATAGACGTTTTGCTCGAATACTTCTTTGAACATCAATCGGGACTCCGACCTGCTCGTCCCCTCGACCACCAGCTTGTTCGGCAATCGGACCTTCATCTCGAACTCCTCCCATGTTGATACTCAAGACCGGGGTGACGCAGGGCCCGGCGCCGTACGCCTCACCCGGACGGCGCCGCCGGTCGTCGCGACGCCGCGACCTATTCGTGACGCAGCGCGTCGATCGGATTAAGCAGGGCGGCCTTGACGGCGGGGAGCAGGCCGAAGACGGTCCCCGTCCCGGCTGAGATCCCGAACCCCAGGGCGACCGCCCACCAGGGGACGACCACGTCGACCATCTTCGGATGCTGGCTCGCCAGGGCGCACAGGCTGAATCCGAGGGCGACGCCGATCCCTCCTCCGATGATGCTCAGCGTCACGGCCTCAGCCAGGAATTGCGCCAGGACGTCGCGCCGGCCCGCGCCGACGGCTTTCCGCAAGCCGATCTCTCGGGTCCGCTCGGTGACGCTGACGAGCATCATGTTCATGATCCCGATCCCGCTGACGAGCAACGAGATGCCGACGATCCCGGTCAGCATTACGGTGGCCGCCAGGCTGATGGCGTTGAACGCCTCGAGGATCTCGTCCTGGGTTCTGATGCTGAAGTCGTTCGGCTGGTGAGCCTCCAGGCCGTGACGTCGTCGAAGCAGGTTCGTGATTTGGGCCCGGGCCTCGGGCACCTGGTCCTCGGAGAGCGCCATCGCGACGAAGGCCAGCTTCCGCCGCTGCACGGGGATCATCTTCAGGGACATCGTATAAGGGACCAGGACGACGTCGTCCTGACTGGCGCCGATGAGCGAGCCTTTCTCCTTCAGGATTCCGACGACGAGGAACCGGCGGCCGTCCAGCAGCAGCGATTGGCCGACCAACTCCTCGTCGACGCCGAGCTTGCGAAG
>CALCIC010000939.1 GCA_937907405.1 uncultured Isosphaeraceae bacterium
TAGAAGAGGTACCGTGCTTAAGCATGACGGTGAGGAACTTGACGATGACCTTGGTCCCCTTGGGGGGGGCCGATTCGAGGTCGAAGAAGACGGTCGGCATGGGGTCGAAGATCGGGTTGCGGACGTCGGCGATCAGGCCGCCGGGGCAGTCGGCGGGGCAGGCGATGCAGCCGGTGGCTTCCTGGTGGATCACTCCGCTGCCGTGGAAGGCCCACTTCGGGGTCCACGGCCTGACGACCTCCTTGCCGTCGACGATGGCCTTCTCCTTGACGAACGATTCGTAGGGCTTCTCAACCCACGTGTCGCCTTCTTTCCAGGTGACGACGATCGATACGGGATCGCCCTTGAGGAACGCGCGGCCGGCGACTTTCCTCCCCTCCTCGCGCGAGACGTGTTTGTCGATCTGAAGGCCAACCTCGGCGAGGCCCCGATAGACGTCCTCGGCGTCGGCGTCGGTGAGGAAGACGAAGTGGTCGGCGTACTGGCTGGCTTTGCCGCCGGACTTCGTCGTGCCGACGAACGCCTGCGGGCGCTGGCCCCAGGCGTCGATGCAGGGCTTGCCGGTCGGATGCTGGACCGTCGCCCCGAACGCGACCTCGCCGTTGCGAGTGTCGATCACCACTCCCCGGATCGCCGCCGCGTCGGCCGCGACGGGGAGAGCGTCTTGTTGTCCCGGGAAAGCCGCGAGAAGGCCGAGCGCGAGAAGGATCGACATTCGAGGTCTCCTTGTTGCGGAGTCGTAATGCGAAGCGTCCCGCCATCGTATCGCGACCGACGCGGTCGCGGCCAGATCACGGTTCGCGGTCGATCTCGCGCTGGATTTCGGCGATCTCGGCGTCGGTCAGGAGGGTGCGCTTGTCGTGCAGGGCTTCGCGAAGCTCGGGGTCGTCGTCGATCGAGCCGAAGACCTTCCGCCAGTGCGCGGCCTCATCGGCTTTTCGAGGGGGCTTCGGTGGTCGACCGGTGGATCGATCGACGGTCTTCGATTCGGGGCGGGGAACCGGCTTCGGCCTCGGCCTGGAGTCGGGGTCGGCGGTCTTGGTCGTTTGAGGGACGAATTCCTCGGGAGGAGGAGCGTCGTCGATCGAGCCGAAGACTTGCTGCCAGTGGGCTTTCTCGGCGTCGTCCATGAGTGCGGCGGGGGGCTTCTTGTCGGGTCGTTCGACGGTGCGTTTGGGAGGTTCGTGGGCGAGAGTCTTCATGCGGTCGAGGTAGTCGTCGGCCCGCATCGCCCGGGCCTTGCGGCGGGTGGCGGCCTGGCGGACCCGGCGGTCGGTCGAGACGACCGTCAGCGCCTTGGGATTGGAATGGTGGGCGATCCTTCGTTCGATCCACGTGTCGGCGTCTTCGTCCGAGAGGGCGAAGACGACCGTGATCCCCTTGTAGACCGACTCGATCGGGAAATCGCCGGGGGGCTTGGAGGCGTCGAACACGACCGTCGTGTCATGCACCAGCGGACCGAGCGCGGCGGCCATCTGGTTGAGGAACCGCTTGCGAGCTTGCCGAAACCGCTCGCGGCCGGTGCGCGACTCGATCGCCCCGGCCGCGTGCATCACATTGTAGCCGTCGATGAGCCACTGCATGGCTGCGTGGGCCAGCTTTCGTATCGTCGGTGCATGAAGACCCCATCAGATTATAGTATCTATAGCAGATGGATCAACGGGGGGAATCGACGCCGTTCTGGACGATTCCGCCGAGGGTGTAGCGGACCTCGCCGCCGACGATGACGGTGTGGGCGCGGCCGCGGACTTCCCAGCCGGCGTAGGGGCTGTTCTTGCTCTTGCTGCGGAACTGGGACGGGTCGATGGTCCAGGTGGTCGTGGCGTCGATGATGGTGACGTCGGCGTCGGCGTCGGGGCGGAGCGTCCCCTTGGGGATGTGGAGCAGCTCGGCCGGGTTGATCGTCAGCTTGCGGACGGCTTCGGGCCAGGTCAGGTGGCCGGGCTCGATCAGGCACTTGACGGTGATCGGGATCAGGGTCTCCAGGCCGACGATGCCGAACGGCGCCTGATCCAGCTCGCGCATCTTCTTCTCGCGGGCGTGGGGGGCGTGGTCGGTGGCGAGGACCTCGATCGTCCCGTCCTTCAAGCCCTCGATCACGGCGGCCACGTCGTCGGCGGTGCGGAGCGGCGGGTTCATCTTGAAGTTGGAGTCGAACGCGCGGAGCGACTCGTCGGTCAGGCTGAAGTGGTGCGGGCAGGCCTCGGCGGTGACCTTGATCCCCCTCGCCTTGCCCTCGCGGACGAGTTCGACGGAGCGGGCGGTGGAGATGTGCTGGATGTGGAGCCGGCCGCCGGTGATCTCGGCGAGGCGGATGTCGCGGGCGACCATGATGTCCTCGGCGGCGGCGGGCATGCCGCCGAGCCCCAGCCGCATCGATTCGAAGCCCTCGTTCATGACGCCGCCGACGGTCAGCTCGGGGACCTGGCAGTGCTGCATGATGACGAGGTCGAACATCTTCGAGTATTCGAGCGCCCGGCGCATCAGGCCGGCGTCGGCGACCGGGGCGCCGTCGTCGGTGAACGCGACCGCGCCGCCGGCGACGAGCTGGCCGAGTGCCGCCAACTCTTGCCCCTTCCGTCCCTTGCTCACCGCGCCCACGGGGTAGACGTTGGCCTGCCGGGCGCGTCGACCCTGGAGCACGACGAACTCGGCGGCGGCCTGGGTGTCGATAGGCGGGATCGTGTTGGGCATGCAGGCGACCGTCGTGACGCCCCCCGCAAGCGCCGACGCCCCGCCGGTGGCGATCGTCTCGTCCTCCTCGTTGCCCGGCTCGCGGAGATGAACGTGGAGGTCGACCAGGCCGGGGCAGACGATCTTCCCCCGGGCGTCGATGACGATCTCGGCCTCGTCGCTGACCGAGCCGGTCGGCACGATCCGACCTCGACGAATCCAGAGGTCGCCGACTTGGTCGATCCCCCGCGCCGGATCGATGATGCGTCCGCCGGTGACGTGGATGGTCGGCAAGGCGAGTTCGCCCATGGTTTTCGAGCCTTTTCGATTCAGTTCAGAGGATTGGATCAGGGGCGCGCGTCCATCTTGCCGCTCAGCAGGTAAAGGACGGCCATCCGTACGGCCAGCCCGTTCTTGACCTGCTGGAGGATGGCCGAGTTGACGCCGTCGGCGACCTCGGGGGTCAGCTCGACGCCCCGATTGATCGGGCCGGGCGCCAGCAGCAGGAGGTCGGGCTTGGCCATCCGAACCCGGTCCTGGGTCATCATGTAAAACTGCGAGTATTCGCCGACCGAGGGGAACAGGCCCCCTTGCTGGCGCTCGAAGTGGATCCGCAGGACGTTGACCACGTCGCATCGCGGCAGGACGTCTTCCAGGCGGTAGGCGACCTCGCAGCCGAGCCGCTCCATCCCCCGGGGGACGAGGGTCGGCGGTCCGCAGACGACGACCTTGGCGCCGAGCTTGAGCAACCCCTGGATGTTCGACCGCGCGACGCGGGAATGGGCGATGTCGCCGACCAGGCCGACGGTCAGACCCTCGATCCGTCCCTTGGCCTGGCGGATCGTCATCAGGTCGAGCAGTCCCTGGGTCGGGTGCTCGTGGGCGCCGTCGCCGGCGTTGATGATCGACGACGAGACGTGTTGGGCCAGCAGATGGGGGGCGCCGGGCGTCGGGTGGCGGACGACCATGACGTCGGCCCCCATGGCCTCGATGTTCTTGGCGGTGTCGATGAACGTCTCGCCTTTGGAAAGGCTGGAAACGCTGGCGGTGAAGTCCTGGGTGTCGGCCGAGAGCCGCTTGGCCGCGAGGCTGAAGCTGGTGCGGGTCCGCGTCGAGTTCTCGAAGAACAGGTTGAAGACGATCCTCCCCTGAAGCGCGGGGACTTTCTTGCGGCTGCGGTCCGAGACCTCGGCGAACGACTCCGCGGTGTCGAGGATCGCGATGATCTCGTCGCGCGAAAGCTCTTCAAGGCCCAGCAGGTGCTTGCGGGTCCACGCCGTACTCGAAGGCTCGGAGTCGGCGTCGGAGTCGGCCGGGGCCGTCGCGCGGGAGTCGGAGTCGGGGGCGACGGGGGAGGTGGTCGTCACGGAGAACGCTCCTCTCTTCAAGCTTGGGAGAGGCGGGGAGCCGCCGGAATCTGGACGATCTCGTCGACCGGGTCGATCGGGCGGAGCCGCACCTGGACGCGATCGCGACGATCGAGCCGGAGGTGCAGCCCCACGACGTCGGGTTGGATGGGCAACTCGCGGCAGCCGCGATCGACAAGCACGGCCAGCCGAATCCGGGACGGCCGCCCGAGGTCGCAGATCGCATTGATCGCC
>CALCIC010000940.1 GCA_937907405.1 uncultured Isosphaeraceae bacterium
ACCGGTCGGCCCATCGGATCGACCAGCGGCGTCAGGCCCTCGGCCTCATCGTAATACGCGTAGGCTCTCCGCGCGTACTCCGCGAGCAGCCTGCGCAGGGGGGGGGCGGGTCGGTCGGCCGAAAGGTCGGTCGGGGCGACGCCGAACCGCCGAAGGTCGTCCTCGGGGAGATAGATCCGCCCTCGGTCGGCGTCCTCGCGGACGTCGCGGAGGATGTTGGTCAACTGGAGGGCCAGGCCGCAGCGCTCGGCCAGCCGCTCCGCCCGGCCGTCGTCAGAGTCGAACCCCCAGATATGGATGCAGCAAAGCCCGACGGTCGAGGCGACGTGGTGGCAGTAATCAGCCAGCTCGTCGAAGTCGGCGAACCGCCTCGGCTCGACGTCCATCTCGACGCCGTCGATCACTTCATGGAGCAGGCTCGGCGGGATCGCCCGGCGACGAACGACGTCGGTCAGGGCCGCGAGGCCAGGCCAGGCGGGGGGGCGGCCTCCAAGAGCGTCGTCGAGATCGCGCCGCCAGGCCGCGAGGGCGGCCTCCTTCTCGGCCGCCGATTCGTCGCCGTCGGCCAGGTCGTCGGCGTGCCGCATGAAGGCGTACAGCGCGCACATCTCCCGTCGCGGCTCGGGGGGGAGGAGCCGGAACGCGTGGTAGAAGTTGCGCGCCTCGCGGCGGGCGACCTCGCCGCAGAATCGGTAGCTGGCTTCGAGTTGATCGGCCGTCGTCACCGGGAACTCTCCCAACCCGCCGCCGTCGACTCCCGGTTCAAGGTCGATGAAGGGCGCGGCGGGCGACTCCCCCAGAGCCTCGCGCGGGCCAGGCCGATCGCCGCCCGTCCCAGCAACCGGGCCTTGGCGGCCTTGCTCAGCGACGGCCGGGACGAGAGAACGTCGTAGCCGCACTTCTCGATCCGCCGGAGGATCGCCAGCCCGCCTCTTGAAAACAGGTCGACGTCGACGGCCAACTCGGACGGAATCCTCGTGACGAGCGGGCGGCCGATCGCGAAAAGCTCGCGGGTCCGCGCGATCTCGAACTTGAGCAGTTCGGCGAACGCGGGGGTGAAACGAAGCGCCCGGAGATCGTCGTCGCCGTAGCCGAACCGCGCGCGGTCCTCGCGCGGCAGATAGATCCGCCCGATGGCCAGATCGCGGGCCACGTCCTGCCAGAAGTTCGCGAGTTGAAGCGCCGTGCAGGTGGCGTCGGAGAGCCGGGCGTCGTCGTCGTTGAACGCCCCGCCGATGTACAGGACGAGGCGGCCCACCGGATCGGCCGACCGCGTGCAGTAGTCGCGGAGCTGGTCGAACGTCTCGTATTCGACGATCGTCTGATCCTGAATGAAGGCGTCGATCAGGGCGTGGAACGGCTCGGGGGGGATGCCGTACCGTTCGACGGTCTCGCGCAACGCGATCATCACGGGATGGCGGACCCGTCCGTCGTACATCGCCCGCAACTCGTCCCGCCACCAGTTCAGGAGTTCGAGCGACCGGGCCGGGTCGCCGACCTCGTCGCCCAGGTCGTCGGACCACCGGCAGAACGCGTAGACGCTCTGAAACGCCGGCCGATGCTCGCGAGGCGTCAGCCAGGTCACGACGCTGAAATTCTCATAGTGCGTCGCCGTGAGCCGCGCGCAGTAGTCGAGCGCCTCCTGTCGCGAGACAGGCTCCAGGGCAGGGGGGCCGTACCGCCTGAGATCCGCCTCGAAAGACATTCGCAAGGACTCCGCATTCCCGGGGCGCCGTGATTCGGCCTCGATTCTACAAAGTGCCCGCCCCCCGCCGCCAGTCGGGCGGAGAGCGAGTCGACCAACCGGCCCGTCGCCTGCCCGTCGTCGTCCTATTCAAGGCGCGCGTGGGGCGCCCGGCTTCAACAGCATGCGAGTCCAGATCGTCCCGCCCCGTTCAGAGGCTGATTCGTTGACTTTGCACCACGCCGCGCCCCATAAAGACCGCGCCGCCCCCTTCCGCATGGTCCCTCGAGCACTTTCCGCATCGTCGTATCCGGTTGTTCGTCACCGGCGGATCTCCATCGCGTTGTAAGCCCGCGGAGATCGCTCTGAGACGCGGGCCTGGAACGACGAGGGCGTGAGGCGGTCGTCTCAATATCACGGAGAAGTCCGCCGCGGCCATTCCCTTTCCAACGCCCTCGGGAGCCTTGGAATCGCGGTTCGTCGCGGACTATCGGATCTACGCATGTCGTGAATATGCATATTTTGAATGAATATCGACTGGCGGTAACGAATTTAAAAGGAAATCGCAAATGCTGATGTTGATGCTGAATCGTGGCTTGCGTCGCGCGGCCCTCTTCTCGGCGGCGGTCGCGGGGTCTTGCCTGACCTTCGGCGCCGACGCCCAGGCGGGCGTGACGGTCCTCTTTAATTCGGGAACGACGAACGTAACGACGGCCCTGACCGGCTTTTCGACCTCCGGCGACGAGATGGCGGGGATGACGGTCCTGGCCTCGTTCTCGGGGGGCGCCACGCAGCAGGCCGTCTGGGCGACGACCGGGTCGGGCGCGGGAGCCGCTTCCGGCTCGATGTTCAGGCTCTCCCAATCCGGCGACACGTTCGACAGCGTCTGGACGCTGACGAACCTCTCGGGATCGACGTTAAGCGGCCTGTCCATCGACGCGGGCAAGGGCAACACCGTGTTCGACGTCACGTGGAGCGGCGATGGTACACCGGGGTCCGCCAACGGTAAAACCTTTAGCTTGAACAGCGGCCCCAGCGGCCTCGACATCACGGCCACCTACGTCAACCTGGTCGCCTTGACCGGCCACTCTCCGGTCGGGGACCTTTACCGCAACCTCAATCTCGCCTTCACCAACGGTCTGAACTCCGGCGACAGCATCACGTTCTACGCCGACACGGACAACTTGAGGTTCGCCGGCGACATCGGAGCCGTCCCCGAGCCGAGCAGCCTGGCGATGGCGAGCATCGTCGTGCTCGGACTGGCCGGCTACTCCTGGCGCCGCAAGGCGGTCCCCGCCTGAATTCCGGCCTGAGCCGTAGCCCGAAGTAGAACATTGGCCTCCTTGCCGTCCCGAGGGCGTCTCCCCCTCTGGAAGGCAAGGAGGTCTTGTCGCGTTCACCCATCCGGAGCGAGCGGCGGGCTTCGGGAGTGAATCAGCCTTTCCGCACACCTCAGCCTCGCGCCTCCGCCGAGCAACTCTGCCGCACCCGGGGTCGCTTCAGCCGAGAAGGAGGTCGGCGGGTGCGGTATCTCTCCACCGTCACGGAATAGCTCGAAATACCAGCCCGAAGCGCAAGCGAAGGTTTATTCAAGTGGAGAACCCCAGCGTTCCCTGGGGTGGTCCCTCGCTCCTTGTCGATTCAGTCGCGGCGGCATGCCGAGGAACGCCTCGACTCGCTGTTGAAATCACGCGCGAACGAATCGTCATGCCCCAGTTTGGGGCGCCCGACCTCATGAAAATGGGATCGGAGTTGCGGAACTCCTTGGGGCGGCGCGGGCCGCGGCTCATCCACACGGGGTCGATTACGAAACCCATGCCACCCAGGGGCTTTACGGCGTTCAGATGGCTGGGGCGTCTGTTCAGATCAACCGACGTCGACGCGGGGGGGGGAAAGCAGCGCGAACGAACCCGACGGCCGGTAGAGGTCGAGTCGCGCGGGTTCCGCCGTGGAAAACGGTTGCGTGGAACAGGATGCGCGAGGCTCGGAAGTCGTCAGCGAGGAGACTGAAACGGATCGTCTCGTCAACTTGCGAGATTTCCTCAAGGGGCCCTCGGGAATTGCCGATAACTGATCTGGTACTCCTTCTCCACCTCTAGTAAAAGGGGCTCACCGCGGTGAACGCGATCCCCTCCGATTTTCGTAGGCTCCGGGCAGGATGCTCGGGGATGTCGAGTATCAGGGAGGACGCGGGCGTCACGGGACTGTCGGCCAGCCGCTTCGGCGTCTGGGCCTCGTCCTTCGATTGTCGGGAAGGCGAGCCCTTGGACATCCGAGACGGCAAGACCGGCGGGACGCGGCACGCCAAGAGGGTGCGCCGCGGGGCCGATTTCGCGAGGCCCGCCGCCCAAGGAAGGTCCCGGGGGAGACCCCGGCGGTTCGTGCTCCACCTCGATTTTCATCCGCTTCTCTTGGCCGCGACGCTCACTCAACCGGGCGTCGAGCGTTCGCGCCGGTCGCTTTCAGCTCAGGCTGAAGGCCGACTCGACGGGACGTCGCGGCGTTACGCCTCGCGAGGGCAGGCCCGGCAGCCGCTTCCGTGTCGCTCGACTTCGGTCGAGGCGCGTGGCCATAAGCTGGTTCCGAGTTCAGGCTGCGGCATCGCAGATCCGGCTCGCGGCCGAACCCGTGGGAAAGGAGTCCTTGCGGCATGAAACTCGCTCCACTGCTGCTCGTGCTCGTCAGTATCGCGCAAGCCGCCTCCGCGGCCTCGCAGCCGGTCATGCTCGACTTTCACGCCGACTGGTGCGGCCCCTGCCGCCAGATGCGCCCGGCCGTCGAACGGCTGGCCGAAAAGGGATACCCGATCAAGTCGATCGATGTCGATAAATCGCCCGACATGGCCGAGAAATACGGCATCGGCCCGATCCCCACGTTCGTCGTCGTCGACGCCGACGGCCGTGAGATCGACCGCGTCTCAGGCGCTCAGCCGGCGTCTCAACTGGCCCAGTTCTACATCAACGCCCGAGACAGGGCCAAGGCCTCCCAAGGCGACGACGAGGGGGCGGTCGAGCCCGAGGACGGGGACGAGGAAGCGGAAGCCGTCGACGATCAGGCTGAGCCGGAGCCCGAGCCCGAACCCGAGCCCGCGAAACGGCCGTCCAAGCCGTTCGTCAATCCCAAGCCGTGGGAGACGGTCGTCCGGATCAAGGTGCACGGCAGCGGCTCGATCGGCTACGGCTCGGGGACGATCATCCACAGCTCGCCCAGGGAATCGCTGATCCTCACCTGCGCCCATATCTTCAAGCTCGACGGCCAGCGGCAGGCCCCGCCCGGCAAGTTCCCCCGGAAGATCACCATCGACCTGTTCGACGGCCGCCCCCAGGGGCGGGAGAGGGAAGTCCATCCGATCGAGACGGTCGCCGGCGAGGCGCTCGATTACGACTTCAACCTGGACGTCGGGCTGATCCGGATCCGGCCGGGCCGCCGGCTGCCCGCCTCGCGGGTCGTCCCCCCGCACTGGCAGCCCCTCCAGCACATGGGTATGCTGACGGTCGGTTGCTCCGAGGGGCACGACGCCACGGCATGGGAGACTCGGATCATCGACCCCAAGATGCGCGGCCTTTCCGGCAACCAGGCCTACGAAGCGATCGAGTGCCTGCGGGCGCCGAAGCAGGGGCGCTCCGGCGGCGGCCTGTACACCAACGACGGCTACATCGCGGGCGTCTGCAACTTCGCCGAGCCCCGGGGCGACCGCGGCCTCTACGCAACGCCGAACTCGATCTACAGCATCCTCGACCGCAACAAGCTCGCCGTCCTGTACGAGTCGCCCGCCGCCGGCGGCGGATCGACGCTCATGGCCGATCGCGGCGGAGTCCCGAGGATGATCGCTCGCGGCCAGTCGCCCGATCGGGAGGAGCCGCTCCGCGCCGCCGTCAGGGAAGGGGACGTGACGATCCCCGACCCCGAGATCGTCTTCAGCAACCGCTCGCCGCTCCAGGATCGGCGCAACGGCCGGGTCCAGCCCGCTAGCTCGACCGGCGACCGTCACCTGGCCTGGCACCCCGTGGGGGGCGAGCCGGCGCCCAAGCTGGCGTCGATCGGTACGATCGAGGCGACCGACATCGACATGGACGCCGCCACCGACAACGACCATTTCCCCCCCCCCGACTGGGATCGCGACGACGACCGCGATCGGGACGCCGGCTTCAACACCGAGGACGTCGCGCCCCGGACCGAAACCCGCAAGCCCGCCGTCGGCAGGACTTCCGAATGGCGGCCCGTGCGGCCGTCCACCGCCGGCGCCCGCTGATCCTCGCGCGAAGTCCTACTGAAAACTCTGGCCGTCACGCGATCGACGCCGACTTCCGGCGCCGATCGCGTCGTTTCGAATACCCGCCGCCTCTTGTATTCGCCCGTTCGTCCTGCTCAATTACTTCGAAACGCCTTGGTCCGGCGACCTCGACCCATCCCACCCCTTGCTCTCCCTGGAAGCAGAGATTGTTCATGAAACGCATTCTTACCCATGCATTCCTCTTCGTCGTCGTCCTCTCAGGCGTCCAGGTCTTCGGCGACGATTCGGGTCTTGAGCCGACCCCCGAGGCGGTTGATTCGATCACGGCGCGCGAGATCGGCGGTCACTTGCGGTTTCTGGCCTCCGACCTGATGAGGGGACGCGACACGGCCTCGCCGGAGATTCGTCTTGCCGCCGAATACCTGGCCGCTCACCTCTTCGCGGCGGACGCCAGGCCGTTGGGCGATCAAGGCCGCCAGGGCCAGGGCCGCACCTATTTTCAGCGGTTCCCCCTCGACGTCGTCACGCCGATCTCTCAGGGCTCGGCGCTGGAGCTGACGCTTGATTTCGGCGGCGCGAAGCGGGTCGTCGCCTGCAAGCTGGGCGACGACTACGTGCTCCGCCCCCACGGCGTGATCGGCGGCGAGATCGAATCGGACGTGGTCTTCGCAGGCTACGGCCGCGACGACGCCGACAAGAAGATCGACGACTACGCCGCTCTCGCCGTCAACAATCGGTTCGTCCTGGTCTTCGAGGGGGGGCCCGAGGACTCGGCGGGTTCGGGCGGGCCGAGGCCCCACACGAATCCGTTCGCCAAGCTGGAAGCGGCGCGGAAGCGAGGTGCGCTCGGGATGCTGCTGATCCAGCCGCCGGGCAAGAACTCGAATACGCCGCGGGTTCCGTTCTCGGCCCGCAACCTGGGGTTCGATGCGCCGAGGCTTTCGCTGACCCCGTCGCCGGCGGTTCCCCCCGCCGTCACCCTGGCCGATCCGATCCGCGACCTCCTGGTCGACTCGCTCAAGCTCTCGACCGAGGACGATCATCGGCCGAAGTCTCCGGCGGGCCGGCTTCGGGTCCGGTTCCGGCACGAGGTCAAGCGCGAAGCGCGCGAGGATCGCAACGTCCTCGGCTACCTGCCCGGCGTCGATCCCCAGAAGAAGAACGAGGTCGTCGTCTTCAGCGCCCATTACGACCACGAAGGGGTCGACGCCAAGGGGGAGATCTTCAACGGCTCGGACGACAATGCTTCGGGGACCAGCGCGGTGCTCGAGATCGCCGAGGCGTTCGCCCTCTCGCCGCGTCCCGCGCGGAGCGTGATGTTCCTCTGGGTCTCGGGCGAGGAGAAAGGGTTGCTCGGCAGCGCATGGTACGCCGACCACCGACTACTTCCCGACGGGGCCTCGATCGTCGCCGACATCAACCTCGACATGGTCAGCCGCAACGACTCCAAAAAGATCGGGATCACGCCCTCGCCCAAGCACGCCGATTACAACTCGCTGATTCCCGCCGCTCAGGACGTCTGCAGGATCGAGGGGCTGGAGGCCGTCTTCGACACCGACCCGTTCTACGGAAGGACCGACAGCTACAACTTCGCCAAGAAGGGGATTCCGATCGTCTTCTTCTTCTCGGGAATTCACCAGGACTACCACAAGTCGACCGACGACTTCGAGAAGGCCGATCTTGACAAGGCGGCTCACGTCGCCCGCGCGGCGTTCCGGCTCGGCTGGCGGACGGCCCAGGACGAGAACGCCCCCAAGAAGATCACCGCTCCGGTCGATCCGAAGTCGGACGGGGAGCAGAATACGAGTCCGTGAGGCCGGGCGGTTTGCAAGGGCCGTGATCGCTGGGCGGCGGCGATGTACAATGAAATGGGATGCGGTTCGTCGGATCGCCCGCGACCGGCCGATACGATCGCCGCCGATTTCGTCCAGGGGAGTTCGAAACATGGCTAGCGCATACCGGCTCATCGACGCGCAGGGACGAGAAATGGCCCGGGGGGATACGATCTCCTATTTCCGAGGATTGGCGGCCGACCTTCCACCCGGTCGCTACGCCGTCGAGGAGATTGAGTCCGACGGACTCGGCCACGATCACAACACCCGGCGCTGGGGATCGCTGATGCGGTTCGACGACGGCTCGGTCGTGCTTGATCCCGTCACTGAGGAGTAATCCGTACGGCTCGTTTCTCCCGCCACGCATCCGCCCTTGAGCCCCGCGGCCGATTCCACTCCTCTCCGACCTCGTCCCTGCGTACTCGGTGGACGAGGCCGGGCAGCGCCCCTACGCCTTCGAAGTTGCAGAGCGCGCGAGCGGCGCGGACGTTCAGAGTCTGTCTCATAAACGGGAGGGCGAGGCTCCCGCCGAGTCGGACGCGGCGTTGAACACCGGCTCGGCG
>CALCIC010000941.1 GCA_937907405.1 uncultured Isosphaeraceae bacterium
AATGTTCCTCCTGGGTGGGACGACCCAACTCGAGTCCCCCGCGCCAGGCGTTCGGCAAGGGGACCTCAGCGGCATCGCGGCGATCGAGCTGAGGCCGCCGTGGCGGCCGTACACCTTCCCGCCGCTCGACCTGGCGCTGGAATCGGACTGGGACCGCAAGCTCGAACTTCTGGCGGAGCGCAGCCTCGCCGAGCCGATCACGCTCGTCAGCGGCGTGCCGAGTTGGCTGTTCATGCTGTTTCAGCGGGTGCTGAAAATCTGCGGCAAGTCGACCATCGGCGAGGTCTGGCCGATGCTCGAGGCGGTCGTCCACGGCGGCGTCAAATTCGATCCCTACGAATCGGCGTTCCGCGCGATCATCGGCCGCTCGGACGTCCGATTCCACGAAACGTACGCCTGCTCGGAGGGCTTCCTCGCGCACGGCGACCCCGCGACGGGGCTCCTCCGACTCCTGGTCGACCATGGGATTTTTTATGAGTTCGTACCCCTCGCCGAGTACGACCCTGACTCGCCCTCGAACTCCCGACGCTGGCTGCGGAACGTGGAGACGGGCGTCGATTACGTGATCATCGTATCGACATGCGCGGGGATGTGGTCGCACGTGATCGGCGACGTGGTCCGGTTCGAGTCGCTCGATCCGCCGTTGATCCGGTTCGCTGGACGGACGAAGTACACGCTGTCGGCCTTCGGCGAGCACCTGGTCGGCGAGGAGGTGGAAGCCGCGATCGCCGCCGCGGCGGCCGACTCCCACGCCTCGGCGCGCGAGTGGCACGTCGGCCCGGTCTTCGACGGCTCGCCCGGTCGTCATCAATACGTGATCGAATTCGAGACGAGCCCGGCGGACGCCGGCCGCTTCCGGGATCGGCTCGACGACGACTTGCGTCGGCGGAACGCCGACTATGCGGCCCATCGAGCGCCCGGGGTCGGCATGCCCGCCCCGGGTCTGCTGCTCGCGCGGCCGGGTGCTTTTGAGTCCTGGATGCGCCGGCGCGGGCGGCTCGGCGGCCAGAACAAGATACCGAGGATGGACGGATCGGGGGCGCTGACCCGCGACCTCGTCGACTTCGTCCGGCGGGCGGGCCTGGTCGAAATCGAAGTCGGCGCGGGGGGGCGCCCCGCGCCGCAAGTCAAACCGACGTATTGATATTACGGTTCGTTTACGCGGCCTTCTTCTCGGCGACGAGGTCGGCGATCTGGCGGATCGAGTCGAGGTGCTCGACGCCCGCCTCGTGGGCCTCGACGGTGATCCCGAAGTGCTCTTCGAGGAAGACGACCAGTTTCAACGTGGTGATCGAATCGAGGATTCCACCGGTGATCAGCGGCGTGCTCGGGGTCAGTTCCGCCGGATCTTCGCCGGGGAGGAACTCGTTCAAGATGAAGCCGTGGACGTCCTTCTCGATCTCTTGCATGTCAACCTCGCATTTATTCGTGAGAATCCGAATGACCAAACAATCCGTGTCCGTGGGATCAGGCGAAGACGGCGGGGGCGGCCGCCTCGTCCGGGCAGGCGTCGTCGAAGGCTTCGAGGAGTACTCGTCCTTCCATGTGGCTGGGGACGGCGTGGCCGAGCATGGCGAGGGCGGTCGGCGCCAGGTCGTGCAGCTCGGCCGCCAACCGCGCGCCGGGTGAGACGCCCGGGCCGCCGATCGCGACGACCCCCTCGGCCCAGTGAGTCGCGGGCAGCTCGTGATCGGGGCGGATGATGGTGTTGCGATGACGCTCGGACCACTTGGCCTGGGCCTGGTAGCCGTCGGCCGAGAGGGCGAAGACGTCGGGCATGGCGTGCTCGGCCGGGTCGACGCCGAACCGCTCCGTCGCGGCGTAGACGTCGGCGAATAACCGGGCGCCGGTCGCCGGGTCGCGGGCGTCGGCGAGCATCTCGACCAGCTCGACCGCGGCCCGCTCGACGGCCGCCGCTCCGCCGCCGACGGCCTCTGGGTTCAGGAAGACGTTGCCGCAAAGCTGGCCGTAGGGAGCGAAGGCGATCGTCCGTTTCCAGTCGCACGACATCTGCCCGTCGAGCGGCCGGGCCTTCGAGGGCGCGGTCCCGCCGGGCTCGCGGAGGGCGCGCCAGCGTCGGAACCGCTCAGCCAGGCGGATCGTCCGGTAGCGGAGTCGGGTGCCGTAGACGCGCGTCCGTTGCAAGCCGGCGGCGCGAAGCATCCCGTTCACGTTCACCAGCCCCCGGCACGGCCCGAAGCCATGGTCCGAGGCCGCGACCACAGCGGCGTCGCGCGCCGAAGCCAGATCGAGCAGCCGGCCGACGGCGGCGTCCAGGCCGCGCAAACAGCGCTCGACGGCCGCGTTCATGCCAGGCTCGCGAAGGCCCGTCTCATCCACGTCGAGGTAGGGCCACATGCGATGCTGAAGGCTGTCGAGGTTGTGGAAGTGGACCATCATGGTGGTCCAGTCGACCAATCCGTCGGCGCGGAACGCGGCCTCGGCCTGGGCCTCGAAGATCGCCACGCAGCGGTCGGCCTCGCGAAGCGCCTCCTCGGCGGTCCTCGACCGCCGCTTCCAGACGAGCTTGTGGGTGTAGGCCGGAACCTCGGCGCGGAGCATCGCCTCGAATCCAGGACACTGGGCGAAGGCGTGGGCGCGGTCGGGCGCGTCGGCCCCCGCGACGCACAGGCCGCGGAGCGGCGGCGCCGGGTAGGTGAGCGGCAGCCCCAGGCTGACGACCGATCCGCCGAGGCCGCCGACGATCTCCCAGAGCGTCGGCACGCGGACGGTGCCGGCGTGATGGTCGTGGATCGTCCTGCTGGACGTATCCATATAATTGAAATCGTGGACGCCGTGGATCAGAGGAGTGCAGCCGGTCGAGAACGAGGTCCAGGCGACCGGCGTGACCATCGGTTCGGTCGACCGCAGCGGGCCCGAGGCCGCTCGCGCCCAAAACCCCGCGAGGTTCGGCATCCAGCCGCGCTCGAAGACGGGGTCGAGCACGGCTCGCGCGCCGCCGTCCAGCCCGATGAAGAGAACCCGCGATGTAAGCGACGACATGGGCAACCGCCTTGCGGCCCTCTCTAGACTCGGCTCCGGTTCGGTCGATTCGTCCGCTCTGGTCGTCCTTGCCGATTCGAGGGGGCGGGACCGAACGTCGACCGTTGGGACA
>CALCIC010000942.1 GCA_937907405.1 uncultured Isosphaeraceae bacterium
GGGTGGTCCCCCACCACCACGACGTCGGGGGGGGGGGGGGGGGGGGCCTCGAACCGCCGCCGGGCCTCCGCCGCCAGCTCATCCTGCACCGATTCGGGACGGCCCGAGAGTACCCGGAAGATCATTCCGGGCGAGCCGATCAGGTGACTGATCGATACGCAAGGCCCTAGCCGACTCGCGGCCTCGTGAATCGCCGATCGCATTGGATTCCCCGACGCACAGCCGCCAAGAAGCCGGCCGGCGTCGCTCCCCGCCGACAACCCCTGGCGGTGCAAGGCGCCCAAGGTGGTCCGGTGGCTGGTTCCCGGAAAGATCAGCTTGTAGCCGCCTCCGAACCCCGCCTGAAGATGCGGCAGGACCGAGCCGATCAAGATCCGCAAATCGGCCCGAGCGACCGGTCGGAAGACGCGGATCGGAACGCCTTGGGACGTGACGCCCAGATCGTCGTAGGCGGAAAGGTCGTCGACCGGCGGACTGTGACAGACGTATCGAGCCGCCGGGTCGTCCCCCAGCCGCCGCCGCATCGCCTCGGCGTCGACCGCGTGATGACGGCCCACTCCCACGCTGATCGTCACGTCCTGGTCGGCCACGCCCGCCGCGCGGAGCCTTTGCAAGACGATCGGCAACGCCTCGCGCACCGGCGTCCAACGCGATGGATCGTCAACCACCAGTGCGACCTTCGCCCCGGCGCGCGCCAGGTCTTCCAGCCGAGGCGCGTCCCGAGGCGCGTCGAGCGCCCGTCCCAGGGTCGATGGATAGTCTTCCACCGCCCCGGCCAGGTCGGGCTCGACGACCGACGTCCGGTCCACCCGCCAACCGTCGGGAAACTCCAGCGGCAACGTCGTCCCCGATCCCCAGGGCGCCTCGATCGACCCCATTCTCATCCCCCCGCGCGTGCTGAACCGCCCGGCCGCCGCGCGGCCGCCCCTCGCTACGCTAGCGATCCAGCCGCTCGGCACCAAGCCGAATCCAAGATGAGATTGATTACAGAAAGCGAGAGTAGCGAGTCGATAGTGGAGGCAGTTCAAGCGGTCCTTGAGGATCGAGGGTGCGCCGCGCCTTTCCACGGATGGATGAGGTATGATGAGTCGATCGAGAGACGGCAGGCGACGTTCGATGGGTTTCGGGCCGGCCGGCGACGGGTTGGAAACCCGCCAGTTGCTGAACGGCAGTTTCCCGACATACGTCTCCAGGGCCGAACTGCGGTCGCTGCTGAACGACCCGCCGGGGCAGCCCGCGATCAGGCCGAACACGCCGGTCATGCCGTACGGGGTGAGCGCCAAGCAGGGGACGTTCATCGATCCCTCGGTGTGCATCACTAACGGCCATGCGGTGATCGTCAGCCAGAACGGCTTCATCGGTCCCTACGCCAAGCTCAACGCGGCGGGGGGAATCATCAAGATCGGCGGTTACTCGGTGATCCTCGACAATGCGTCGATCACCGCGAACCCGACGAACGCCCATGGCAAGCCGGCCCCGGAAATCCTGATCGGCGAACAGGTTGAGATCAGCTACGGGGCGACGGTGACGGGGCCCGCGGTGATCGGCGGTTACAAGAGCGCGACCAGGCCGACGTACGTCGGCCCCGGCGCGGTGATCGACGGCGCGACGATCGCCCCCGGCGCGTTCGTCTCGGCGTTGGCCCGGGTCGGGCCGGGCGTGACCGTGCCCGCCGGGATGAAGGTCTTGCCCGGCGCGAACGTGACGACCGACGCCGAGGCGTCAGACCCGGCGCTTGGCAAGGTGACGCCGGTCACGGCCGCCGATCAGGCCGATCTGGTCAAGACCCTCAACGCCAACTATTCGCTGGGCATCGGCTACATCACGCTCTACCAGGGCCAATCGGCCACCGGAGCGAGCCCTGGCACCACGACCAGCGGCGTGTTCAACGGCAACCTGGCGGCCGTGACGGGATCGAGCCAGCAGCCGGGATCGCCCACGGCCTCGACCGCCTACCTGCCCCCCGGCGCGGGGCCGAAGTACCCGGCGCCCCACCGGGGACTGGTCCAGGGGCTCTTGCCCAGCTTCACCTCCCGGGTCACCGGCGGCGCCCGGTTCAACCAACGAGCCATGAACGTGCAAGCCGCCCTCGGCCGCCGGAACGCGATCCGGGCCGACCAGGGCCAGCCGATCTCCGTCGGCTCGATCGCCGGGACCGGCTACGGCGTCACGATCAACTCGCCCGAAGGGGGATCGCTGACGATCGGCCACCGATTCGCCGCGGCCGGCGGCGCGGTCATCCTCGGCGGCACGTCCGCCAAGCCGTCGGTGATCGGCGACGACGTCTCGATCGGCGCGGGAGCGGTCGTCGACCGCAGCTCGCTGGGAAGCGGCACGACGGTCGGCGCGCTCGCCTACGTCCAAAACTCGACCTTCCCCGCCGGAACCAACATTCCCGCCGGCGCCGTCTACATCAACAACGTCCACGTCGGCCAGGTCAGCCGCTGAGCCGATCCCCAACAGCGACTCATCAGACTTGCTGGAAGCTTCACCCGATCTCGACCTCTTGATACGGCTCGCCGAGCCCGTGCGGGCCGATCCGGATCGTAACCTTGCGATCCAGCCGACGGAGGAATTCGAGCAGCTTGTCGACGGTGAATCGGCTGAAGCGACCGTTCATCAGGTGGGAGACTTCCGGTTGCTTGACTCCCAAAAGCGCGGCCGCCTCGCGCTGCTTCAGCCCCCTGGTCTTGAGCGTCTCGTAGACGTGGAATCCGATCTTCGATCGCACCAGCAATTCGTCGGCGCCGTCCAGCCCCAGGTCGGCGAAGACGTTGCCGGAACCTTCCTCGAACTTGATTTCCGTCCTAACTTCATCGGTCATTTTCGGCCAGCTCCCTCGCTTCAGCTTATCGTTGTTTGATCAATTTGAACGGCTTGGCGTCCTTCGGCATCCCACCGAATTGGATCAACTGCAATTCGTCGCCGACGATCTTCCTCGCCTCCTTGGGAAACGCCTGGACGTTCCTCCTCGCATTCCCTATCCAGATCAAGGGGCGCAGCACGGGCGTCTCAAACTTCTCTCCACCCCCCGATTCCGACAATCGCATCTCCTCTCCGGTTAGGCGATCGGCTGGTGGAATTCCACCCATGGCATAGAGCGGTTTACACATGAG
>CALCIC010000943.1 GCA_937907405.1 uncultured Isosphaeraceae bacterium
GCGACGGTTTTGTGAAATTGTATGAGGCTCGTTGCCGCCGCTTCCAACACGCATTGCGCGCGGGAGCAAGCTCCCGCACTCCACAGGGCGAACGGTCGAGTCCCGGCGGCGAACTGCGCAACCCATCAGGAAACCGCTCTAGTGGGAGCCTAACCCGCTCCTCATCTGGTCGACCGCCTGATCGATGCTGAACGACGCCGCGCGTTGGCGGGGCGGAAAGTCCTTGAAGGTTTCGAGGAACTTCACGGTGCCGGCCTGCGAGGCGGCGAGCAAATAGGCATGCGAGATCAACCAATCGTAGTACGTATTCGACGTGACGTCGGCCCGCTCGTAGGGGTCGGCGCGGAGATCGAACATCTTGGGCACGCGGAGCGGCGTGAACGGCTCGGCCCAGACGCGGAGGGTGCCCGGAGCCCGCTGCTCCATGAAGACGATCTTCCAGTTCTCATACCGCAGGGCGACGAGGTCGCCGTCGTCGTTGAAGTAGAAGAAGCCGCGCCTGGGGCCCTTGTCGACCTCGCCCGTCAGGTAGGGCAACTGGTTGTGGCCGTCGACGTGCACCTTGAACGTCTTGCCCCCCGCGCTGTGGCCGTTGAGCAGTCGCTCCTTGACGTCGGACTCGCCGGCCGCGGCGAGCAAGGTGGGCAGCCAGTCCTGGGCGCTGACGATCTCGTTGGAGACCGATCCCGGCTTGATCTTGCCCGGCCATCGGATCATGCAGGGGACGCGGAACGCACCTTCCCAGTTGGTGTTCTTCTCGCTCCGGAACGGCGTCATCGCGCCGTCGGGCCAGGTGTTCAGATGCGGGCCGTTGTCGGTCGTGTACAGGACGATCGTGTTGGCGGCGACGCCGAGGTCGTCGAGGGCCTTGAGGACCTTGCCGACGTGGCCGTCGTGCTCGACCATGCCGTCGGCGTACTCGGTGCGGGCGGCGAGGCCGGGCTCGCTGCGATGCGCTTCGGCGACATGGGTCCGGAAGTGCATCCGGGTCGCATTGAACCAGCAGAAGAACGGCCGACCGTCCTTGGCCTGGCGGCGGATGTAGTCGACGGCCGCGTCGGACGTCTCGTCGTCGATGGTCTCCATCCGCTTCTTGGTCAGCGGCCCGGTGTCCTCGATGGTCTGCTTGCCGACCCGTCCCCAACGCTCATGCACGGTCGGGTCGTCCTCGTCGGTCGCCTTGCTGCGAATCACGCCGCGCGGGCCGAACTTCTCCGCGAACCGAGGGTCGCGCGGGTAGTTTCGGTCTTCGGGCTCTTCCTCGGCGTTCAGGTGGTAGAGGTTGCCGTAGAACTCGTCGAAGCCGTGAACCGTGGGGAGGTATTCGTTGAGGTCGCCCAGGTGGTTCTTGCCGAATTGGCCGGTTGCGTAGCCTTCGTTCTTGAGCAACTCGGCGATGGTCGGGTCTTCCTTCTGAAGCCCGGTTTTCGCCGCCGGCATGCCGACCTTGCTCAACCCCGTGCGGAAGGTGCACTGGCCGGTGAGGAACGACGACCGACCCGCCGTGCAACTTTGCTCGGCGTAGTAGTCGGTGAAGATCATCCCTTCCTTGGCGATCCGGTCGATGTTCGGCGTCCGGTAGCCCATCAGTCCCATCGAGTAGGCGCTGACGTTCGTCTGGCCGATGTCGTCGCCGAAGATGACCAGGATGTTCGGCTTCTTGCCCGCCTCCTCGGCCTTCGCCGCCACGGCCTCGTTCCGCGCCGCGAGCGCGAGCGCCGGGCTTGCAGGCTGCGTTTCGACGGGTGCGACGGCCGGTCGGTCGTCGGCCGCCGCGCCGTCGGCAAGGTGATCCGAGGACGACGATGCGACGTAGCCGAGCAAGGCCCCGATCGTCACCATCCCGATCGCCTGGAGTCGGTTCTTATGTCCGTGCGTCATAGAGGTCGATCTCTCCCCTCGCGCGAGCGCTTGAAGGTGCGCGGAATCAAATGAGACGAGCCGTGATGTGTCATCCAACTGTCAGACACTTTTGTAATGCGGAGACGGGCGCGTCAAGGGGCCGGCGATTCGCCTCATGAGTATTCGATCGGACCAGGCGTGGTTTTGGGGGCTCCGGCCTCGTCTTCGGCCTGAGCCTCGGCGAGCTTGCGGTTGCACCAGGGGATCGTCAGCGTGACGAGGGTCGCCAGCGGTGCGAGCTGGCCCCAGGGTCGCGGGGCCAGGAGCGCGAACGCCAGCACGGCGGCGAGCCAAAGCCAGCAGACGACCGCGAATCGGATCGCCAGCGCGCGTTGGCGAGGCCGGGTGGTGTTCACGACGCTGAAGTACGTGCCGACGACGCCGCCCATGCAGCCTACGACGCCCCCCGCGATCCCGCCGACCATGCCCGCGTCCATCGTCGATCCTTTCGCCTTGCGTTGGTTTTCGGCTGGAGGAAGTCCGAAGCCGAGCGTTGCTCCCTCTGGATGCTTCGCTCCTCCACGGCCGTCATTAGAGCGGTTTTTCGTTCGCGCTGCACGTGGCGTTGATTCGATTCGGGAGGGAACGGCTCCCGCCGAGCCGTCGCATAACTCGGGAGGAGCGTCTCTCCATCTTCAAGGTCAATCAAAACAGCCCGATCCATGCACTTGCCCGTTCTCGGCTCGGGCGACGGCTTGACAGTCGCCCGGGGGTCTTCTACGATGGGACCGCTTTATCCATGAACGCTGATGAATTTGACCGTCGCCGATCGTGTCGCAACGGCGCGACGGCGGGCGCGTTCATCGGGATCCTCGGGATGCGGACGGGGCGAAGCGAATCGCCTCGATTCGGCATCCCGTCCTTGTTTTCCAAGGGCGAGGGTAGGACGACGTGTTGGAAATTCCGGGAGATCGACGATGCGGATAGCCCTGGACGCGATGGGAGGGGACTTCGCCCCCGGACCGATCGTCGCCGGCGCGGTGGAGGCGGTCCTCGACCGCGAGGACCTTACGACGGTCCTGGTCGGCGACCAGGCGCGGATCGAGGCCGAACTGGCCAGGGCCCCCGAGGCCCCCCGCGACCGCCTGCCGATCGTCCACGCCGCCGAATCGATCGCCATGGACGAGAAGCCCGTCGAGGCCCTCCGCAAGAAGCGCGACAACTCCATCTCCAGGAGTTGGGGGCTGATGGCCAGCGGCGAGGTCCAGGCGATCGTCTCCGCGGGCAACACCGGCGCGATGGTGGCCTCGGCCCTCTTCGCCGGCGAGCGCGCCAAGATGTTCCTGCCGGGCGTCCGCCGCCCCGGCATCGCGGCGATCTTCCCGTCGCACCAGGGGCCCATCGTCATCATCGACGTCGGCGCCAACATGAACGCCAAGGCCGAAGACCTTTACCAGTACGGCATCATGGGCTCGATCTACGCGCAGGAGATCCTGGGCGTCACCGCCCCCCGGATCGGCCTGTTGAACGTCGGCTCCGAGGACGACAAGGGGAACGATCTCACCCGCGCCACCCGGACCCTGTTCCAGCAAAGCCCGTGGTCGTCGCGGTTCGTGGGAAACATCGAGGGCCGCGACATCTACGAGGGGCACGTCCGGGTCGTCATCTGCGACGGGTTCGTCGGCAACGTGTTGCTCAAGGCCGGCGAGGGCGCCGTCGAGTTCCTGTTTGCGGCGATTCGGGAGGAACTGGCCAGGCTCCTGCCCAACCTTTCGCCCGAGGCCGGCCAGAAGATCGTCGGCAGCCTTAAGGGGCTCAAGAGTCGGTTCGAATACGAGGAGTTCGGCGGCGCGCCGCTCCTGGGTATTCGAGGCGCCTGCATCATCTGCCACGGCTCGTCCGGCGATCGAGCGATCAAGAACGCGCTTCGGGTCGCCTTCACGATGGCCGACGACCGGATCAACGCCGAGATCATCGAACAACTCAGCAGCAAGATTCCTCCCTCGGACGACGTCCCCGGCGCTGGAGTCTGAGGACCGGAGAAATCAAGGAAAGCCGCCATGTCCAAGATCGCGTTTCTCTTCCCCGGCCAGGGCGCGCAGGCGGTCGGCATGTGTCGCGAGTTGGAAGCCGAACTGCCGGCCGTCAGGGCGCTGTTCGACCGGGCCGAGGCCGTGCTCGGCTTCGACCTTCGGGCGATCTGCTTCGACGGTCCCGCCGAGGCCCTGGAAGCGACCGACGTCAGCCAGCCGGCCATCTTCGTCGCCAGCCTCGCCGCGCTCGAAAGCTTCAAGCAGACCCATCCCGAAGTCGTCCGCGACTGCCAGGGCGCGGCGGGCCTCAGCCTGGGCGAGTACACGGCCCTCGTGTTCGCCGGCGCGCTCGACTTCGATTCGGGACTGGAGGTCGTTCGCCGCCGCGGTCAGGCGATGCAGGCCGCGGCCGTCGCCTCGCCCAGCGGAATGATGACCGCGCTGGGGCTGGACGAGGCCAAGGCCGACGAACTGTGCGCGCGCGTCGCCCCCCACGGTCGGCTCTGGAAGGCCAACATGCTCGGGCCCGGCAACATCGTCGTCTCCGGCGACGCCTCGGCGCTCGAACACGCCGAGCCGATCGCGCTGGAGTTGGGCGCGATGAAGTGCATCCGTCTGGCCGTCGCGGGCGCGTTCCACACTCCGCTGATGAAGCCGGCCGACGAGCAACTCGCCGAAGTCCTCGATCGGGTCGACGTTCGCGCCCCCAGAGTCCCGGTCTATTCCAACGTCGACGCCTCTCCGCACGACGATCCCGCTGAGATCCGCAAGGTTCTCGTCTCCCAGGTCCTCCAGGGCGTTCGCTGGGAAGAATCGATGCGGCGGATGCTCGCCGACGGCTTCGACGCGTTCTACGAGATCGGCCCCGGCCGCGTCCTCAACGGCCTCCTCAAGCGGATCGACCGCAAGACCCCCTGCACGAACATCCCGGCGCGCTAAGGCGGTCGAGGTCGAAAACCATCGAGACAGGGCGTTTCGGCGCGCCTCGGCTCGATCGGTCAACCGCGCGGAGGAGCAGTCACCGAGGTGCGACGAAGGCGTCGTTACGGGTCCTCGCGCCCTCGACGGCCGGGAGATCGTTCCCGCCCCGCGGACCTTGAGATCGGCCGCGCGTCGATCGCCTTCCTCCCGACGTCATGTTGCACGAACCGGCGGAGGGAGCGAGAACGGCCGGAGCGATTCCTCATCGTCGCGGTCGACCCAGCAGAGCGACCGGCATGACTTGAACGCTGATTCATAATCACAACTTGATCGATTTTAACGATTCGGGAAAAGCAGCGCGCATACGTCGGACGCGCCGGCCGACCTGGGCTCGCCGGCGACCCTGGCCACCATCTCCGACGGCCTGAGCAACACCGTCATTTTCAGCGAGTGGGTCAAGGGCTCGGCCGGATCGTACAAGGCGGGGCTGAACCTCCTCGATTACGACGCCGCGGGGATCGGCGCGTCGGGCTCGAACGAGGCCGACCACCAGACCTGCCTGAAGACGAACAGCATCAACCCCTGGGACTTTAAAGGAGAATACTGGATGTCCGGCGACGTCGGTCGGGGGGGCGGCTACCACCACATCAGCCCCCCGACTCGAAGTCGTGCAAGGCGAACCGATCGTTCTCAGCCACGAAACCTGGCGCGCCCTCGGCACGTCCGCCGGCGGCGAGGTCGTCAGCTCCGACGCCTACTGAGCAATCGCGACGACCGCCCAACGAAATCTAGAGCGGTTTGCTTTCGGCTCGCCTACAAGAATGGTCTGAGTCCGAAATGAAG
>CALCIC010000944.1 GCA_937907405.1 uncultured Isosphaeraceae bacterium
CCGAGAAAGCGAAGCTTGCGGACGACGCGGCGACCGACGCCTTGAACGACGTCGGGAGGGGCAATGAAGCCGCATGGCGCCGCGGCATGCAGGACGACGCGGCGAAAGCCAAGACCGACGCCGAGAAGGCGCGGAAGGCCGATTACAACCGGCTCTTGAAGCGCGACCGCGCCGACGTGGCCGAAGAGGACCGTAGTTTCCTTGAAGCCCAGCAGCAACAGCAGGACGGCGGATATGGCGGCGGCATGGGCGGCGGCGGTGACGGAGCGGGATGGGAGGAGCCGCCTCGTCAGACCTACCGGCCGATGAGTCACGCCGAACGCATCGAGGCCAATCGACGGCGGAAGGCTCGTCGCGCAGGTCAAGGCGGCGGGGGCGGCGGCTTTCGATCCGTGGCGCCCACCGAGGGCGGCGACGGGGGCGGGGGCGACCCGAGGCAGGCGGTCCAGGCGGCCGTGGGCGATCTTCAACAGGTCGTGGCGGCCGGAAACTGGCAAGGGGCCTTCCAGCAACTTGCGGGCGTCATCCAGGGCGTTGCACGCCAGCAGATGATGCTTCGACAACAGATGGGGGGCCAGTTCCGAGGCCAGATGAACGGCGGCGGCTTCAGCGCGCAGCCGACGTTCAACGGGCCGGGGATATAACCGAGGGACGACTTCCATGCACCACGCGATTCCGCCTCACGTCGCCTTGGGGCTGCTCAACGCCGGCCTGACGGTATCCGAGGCCGCCCGGGAACTCGGGGTGAGCCGACAGACCGCGTACCGGATGCTCGCCGAAGCCAGGAGAAGCGGGGCGCTCGACCGGCCGCCGTCGCCGTGGGGCTACCTCGTGATTATGCCCGGCGGCCTGTACACGCCTGAGAGCAAATGCAACCACGACGTTGAGCCGATCCCGCCGGGCCGGGCCGAGTATTGCCCGCTTTGCCACCGAACCGGGTTCGACCATTTGCGATCCTTCGCCAACGTCCGGCCGCTGCCGTTGGACCCGAAGCCGAAGCACGGCGACGGCCTTGCCGGCGGCAAGATGAGCCCGAAGCGTCGAGCCGTAGCGGAGCGCGATTGGACGGCGCTTAAGCTGGCGTGCGGCAAGCTGACCCGGCGCGACCGAAGGCGGCTGGCCCATCTGTCGAGGGAGGCCGCGCTCGCCCGTCGCGTGCTGGCCAAGGATGGTTGACCATCGCGCGCGATCGACTGGATGAGGCCGAGACTTGAGCCGAAGATTTCCGGCGTGACGCTTTGTAAATATGTCCGTCCGATAATAGCTGTTATGTTCGCATAAGCCGATACGAATGGAGGCTTGAGCTTATTTCGCCGAGGAACGGCGGCGCGGGCCGGTCGTGCGGGCCGAAGGCTTCGGCTCTGAGTCGCCGTACACCCGATTGACGAAGTAATCGAAAAGCTCGGGTTCCATCTTGGTCATCCGCGCGTAAGCCAGCATCAGGTTGATTCTCTCTATCTCCTGCGCCTCCAGGAGCACTTCCAGCTTCACGATGCTGTTTTGGTGCAGCCAGCCCGCCACGTCGCACCATGACCACAATGGGTGGCTTTCCGTGATGAAACATTCAGGCGGCGGGAATCCCCCAGGGCCTCGCTCGCCAGAAATCCACTGGTGGACGAGTTGGCGCGAACGCTGGGTCTTCCTGGCGATTTCGGCTTGGGTGACCAGTTCGCATCCCATGACGCGGGAGACCTCGCATCCGGCCTTCTTCACGTCGCGGACCGCGCTGATTACCGCCTCGCGGATCGACTCGGCTACCCTCGTGAAGGTCAAGAAAACCCGGCCGGACCTCTCGCTTGGCGTAGCGTCGTCGCAACCGGCCTCGAACAGCCTGTCCGAAAGGTCGGTGGTCAATTCGCCTACGCCCTCCAAGGCCAAGGTGAAATCGTGCTCGCGCTCAGGAGCGACCTTTTTCGGCCTGCTCATCGCCTCTCCCTTGCTCATCGTCTCTTCCTCTCCGCTCGCTCGGCGGCGTTGGCCTTGGCGTTGGCGATCCGGCCCCATGTGGGCATCCGTCGACCTCTCGAACGATGTGGTTCGCGTGATTCTCGGGGTTCTTGGGCGTGCAATAGACGCTGAATTTGTGCCCGTCGCGTTCGGCAAGCGGACACATCAAGATGCCCCACGTGTGCGAGTGCGGCGTCCCTGGACGAAAACGCCAACCGAGCGACTCCGCATACTGGACGGCCCGCTCTATGTGCTTGTTCGGGTGCCTCGATCTGCCCATTCGCCCTCCCCTAATCCGGCCTACCATCGATATGGTAGGAAGGCTGTTGACAAGTGTCAACAGAATGGTCTCCCGATTTTGACAATCTTGTCAAATCGGGCGAAAGGATCGATTGTAGGGGCTCGCCACGCGCGGTACGTTGCATGCGTGATTCGCGCGAACAACGTCTTGCGCCTTCTGGCGGGCGATGGGACAATCGGCCGTTCCATTCCACCATTCGCCAGGAGACCGCAATGCCGCCCATCGATCCGGAACGGCTTAAGAGGCACTACGTGGCCAGGCTTTCCGATTCGCTCTCGAATTACGGGATCGATACTGACCCGAAGATGTTCATCGACCGTCTCGTTGATATGTTCCACGGACTGTATCCGTCCTTCACCCTGGACGATCTGCTTTGCCGTCCTCGTGAAGCTCTGGCTTTCTGCGATGCGGTGCGCAAGGGGTTGGGCAATTACGATCTGCCCGACGACCTCATTCTTCGCCCGATGTTGAACGAGAGGAAACGCGGCTGAGCGACCCTTCCTCAAGTCCGTGGCTCCGTGCGTTCGAAAGAGAGAAGGCCCGTGGTCATGACTCCACGGGCCTCGCTCGTTCACGCACCGGAGGCCCTACGTATGACCCCCGCCCCTCGCCGACGTAAATCCGCAGTTACGCAGGAAGCTCGCACCGTGAAGACGACAGTAGTCATCGACGCAGACACACACGTCCGTTGGGCCGCAGCGGCGGCTATGGCGAACATGGACCGCTCCGCGTGGGCGGCGGCCGTCATCCGGGAAGCTTGCCGAGGGATCGTCGTGATGGATCGGAGAAAGACCTCCGATCGCTCTGAGGGTAAGGATCGGCAAAGCGTGGAAGGCCCGTTAGACTCTGAGGCCGAAAACGCGGCCTGATTCCCGAAGATGGTCCGGTTGCGTCGACCGTGACGACGGTAGAGCGCGACGGGCGAGCCGGGGCAGGGGAGGGCGCAAGGAGAGGCCCGCGCCCCTCAGTGGAGGGCGACGCGGGCCGGGGTGACGGTGTGATGATTCAGACGACGAGCCGCACCGCCAGCCATCCGACGTCGAGCTCGACGACGCGCCAGCCCGGCCAGTCGTCGGGGTCGAGTCGTTCGGCGCTGGATATGATTTCGAGCTCGCTTACCGCGTCGGCCTCGCGGACGAGGACGGAAGTTTTCTGCATGGCGGATTCCTCGGTCTATCGGTGAAGCCCCGGCCGATCGGAACCGGCCGGGGCGATAGCTGATCTCAGCGGCCGAAGCCGCAACGGTGGGCTTCCTCGCTCGCGTCGGCCTGGTCCTGCTTCTCGCGCCAGGCGTGATAGTCGGCCCAATCGGCCTCGCTCGGCACGAACGGCTCGGGCGCCCCGCCGCTCACCGGGGGAAGCATCTCGAACTGGCGGGCCAAGGTCTCGACCGGCGTGTCGTCGTACAGCCAGGCGTCAACGCTCGCGGGGTCGGGACCGATGCCCACGATGTCGTCGAGGGACCATTCGGCCGAGTCCTCGAAGTCGGGGCCGTCGTCGAGAAGCGAGCGGATGGAGTCGGGCTGGGCCTCGGCCGCCGCATGGAGCCGATCCACGGCGGCCAGGGCTTCGGCCAGAAGGCCGGCGAGCGGGGCGTCGGGACGGCAACGCTCCAGGTTGTGGCGGGCCGCAAGCGCGGCGATCTCGGGCGTGGTGGTCGCGCTGGTCGAATTCGCGGTCATGGTGTACATTGTCAGTTGTCCTTTCGATGCTCTTCTCGGATTTCGGATGGGACACCGGGCCGGGCGGATGATTCAGATCCGCTCGGCCCCTCGCATTTCGAAGGTCACTTCGCCTCGCACCGCCGACGAATCAAGTCGGTGCCCAAGAGGTACAGGCCCTCGTCGTCGAGGCCCGCCCCCCAGCTCGCTCCCGAGTCGAGGCTCTCGACGTCGACCCCCGTGCGGGCCTGATAGGCGGCCTTGCGCTCGGCAAGCTGCTCAAGGCTTCGGATCGGCTGGATGCTCATCGTCGTCTCTCCTTCGGGGTTGATGTTCGTCGACCACTCGGCCGACACTCACATAGTACGCGATTGGTTACCACGTGTCAACATAGTGGCGACAAAAAGATTGCCGTTGGTTGCCATAGGGGATAGGTTCGCGTATGATGATGGTATACAAAAGGCTCTTGTGGTAGGCTGAGCGGCAGACCTCAACCCCAAGGAGTCAAGGTGATGGCCAGAAAGCGAGCAACCAAAGTGCAAACCACGACGACGCGGGACCGGGTGGGTAAGGCCGTTCGGCTCGACCTGCCTCCCGAGGTGTACGCGCGATTGGAGAAGGCGGCCGAGAAGCGTGGGTTGACCAAGGCTTCGTACTCACGTCAGGCCGTGATGGAAAAGCTCATGGCCGATGAGGCCGGGGCGATCCGCTGAAAGGAGCGTGCTCGATGGGCATCGACCGCAGGCGGGTGAAGGATTTGGCCGCGCGGGCCGAACCCGAGCCTGTGCCCGAGCCGGAAGCCAGGGCCGGGCGAGACGAAGTTACGAAGCGGTTGAGCCACGTCCGCAACCTGCTGGTCCGCATGCAGGCCGGGGAGGACGTCGAGGCGACCTGGCCGAAGGTGAACCGCGAGCTACGGCACCTCATCAGGGCCGCCGGAAAGGTGACGCGGCGAACGAACAACGTGGTCGAGCGCAGGTCTTACCGGAATGGATATAGGCACCGCTTGGAGCCTCGCTCGCTCAATCCGGAGAACCTGGCGGTCACCCGCGAGATCGAAGACTTGATGCTCGTCTCCCGCAACCTCGCCACGGCCCTCGGGCACCCGCGCGACGCGGACCTCGAAGACACCGAGGCTCGCAACGTCATCTTCATCACCCAGGGCTCCGACGGCCGCTGGTACGTGATGGTGGACGGCGCCCCGGTCGCGAACTACACGACGGACCAGGAAGCGGCCGACCATGCGGTGAGGCTGGAGGGCGAGGCGTTGGGCAAGCTGACCACCGGCAAGCGGTGGGGCCGGATGACCCGATGGGCGAAAATACGCGAAGTGATTGATTTATGGACTTGAACGTAAGCGCACAAGCGTTACGATTGAAGCTAGTTGAAGTCTGCGAAGGGTTCAAGGCGACCGTAGGCACTCGCGACGGGTCGGCCCGCAAGGGCGACGCCACTTCCCCTCGCAGGACCGAGAAAGCACATTTGAATGTGTTCGGTTCTGCGCCTTGCGGGAAGGAGAAAACATGTCGACCGCAGTCAAGGCCCCCGAGGGGGTCGAGATCGATGTCGAGGCTGCGGCCCAGATCCTGGGATGCAGGCCGTCGACCGTGCGCTACTGGGCGCGGACGGGCCGGATTCCGGCCGGCCGCAGCCGAGGCCCTCGCACCACGCGATGGCTTCTCCACGAAATCCAGGCCGTCGCCGAGAAGCTCGGGATCGCGGCGTAATGGCCTGCTCCGTCGGCCACGACCGGAGCGGCCGGACGCTTGAAAGCGTCGTTGTACCTGCACGCATTGATTTGACACGCGCGAATGGATATGAAAAAAGCCGCCGCCCCTGCAAGGGCGAACGGCTCAAAGGAAGCCGGACGGGCATGTTGCACCCGGACGGCGGCGCGGAACCTTTGGCTCAGAGTTCCGACATCATGAATAATACGACGTTCGACAAGCCCCGTCTAGAGCCGTCGACGAACGGCAACGGGCATGCGAAGCAACTGGCGTCCGGCTGCAAGGTTTTGACCTATGACGGCATATCGGCCGACTTCCTGAACGCATTGGGGTTCGAAGCTCAAGACATCTCTGAAGTGCCGCCAAGAGAATGGTCGGTCTACTCGCGAGACGTGGTCATCTTGACGACCACAGGCGACCTGAACCCGGGGCGGCCCAAGATCGCGCGGCGCCTTGTTTTCGACGGGGGGCCCAAGTCGTGCCGCATCGTCACCATCCCGGGGGCCCCGGGCGAGACCGTCTTCGAGGCGATGGACAACGGGGGCTGGGGGCCGGACCTGATTCGCGAGGCCCTGGACGCGGACAAGCCGGCGGTCGTCGACTATTCCGCTTCGGACGACCCGGCGAAGATCGCCAAGGTCTACCTCGAGCGCTACAGGACGGCGGAAGGCTCGGCCTTCCGTTGTCAGGGCGACGAGTTCCTCGTGCACCGCGGGGGGGCTTATCGCGTGAAGGGGCGGCGCGAGACCCGGAACGAGCTTGCGGGGGCGACCCACGAATTCTTCCAAGAGTTGAACGAGGGCATCACGGACGAGGGCAAGAAGAAGAAGACGTCCGTAAAGGTCGTCAACGACGTGATGATGATGGTCGAATCGCTCTCGCTGCTGCCGGGGCATGTCGAGGCCCCGGCCTGGCTGGATGGCGAACAGCCGTTTCCGGCGGCGGAAGTCCTCCCCATGCGTAACGCGTTGGTCCACCTGCCCAGCTACGTCGCGGGCAAGCGGGCCGTATTGCAGCCGACACCGCGATTCTTCGGCCGCTACGCGTTGGACTACGACTTCGACCAGGACGCGCCGCCTCCGGTTGAGTGGCTTCGATTTCAAGAACAGGTATTCCCAGGCGACGTTGAATCCCAGATGACGTTGCAAGAGTGGTTCGGATACTGCCTCACGTCCGACACTCGGCAACAGAAGATCGCGGGCCTGTTCGGCCCATTGCGGTCGGGCAAAGGGACTATCGCGCGGATCTTGAAGGGGCTCATCGGGGATGAGAACGTAGCCGCGCCGACGCTCTCGGGCATCGCGACGAACTTCGGGTGCGCCCCCCTGATTGGCAAGCCGCTCGCCATCATCGCCGACGCCAGGCTTTCCGGCCGGGCCGACCAGGCCGTCATCACCGAGCGCCTGCTCAGCATCAGCGGAGAGGACCCGCTCACTGTCGACCGCAAACATCGAGAGGCATGGACCGGAAAATTGCCGACCCGAATCATGCTGCTCAGCAACGAACTGCCCCGGCTCACGGACACCTCGGGCGCGCTGGTGGGGCGGTTGATTATCTTCCGGTTCACCAAGTCGTTCTACGGCCGCGAGGACAAGGGGTTGTTCGACCGGCTCCAAAAGGAGATGCCCGGCATCTTGCTCTGGGCTATCGAGGGATGGCGGCGGCTCCAAGAGCGCGGCTACTTCATCCAGCCCGAGAGCGGCAAGAGCATGGTCGACCAGATGAACGACCTGTCGAGTCCAGTCGGCGCGTTCGTCCGAGATCGCTGCGAGGTAGGGCCTGGCCGCGAAGTCCAAACCACGCTGCTTTTCGAGGAGTGGGAGCGTTGGTGCGAGGAGAACCGCATGAAGCCGGGGACGCCTCCCAGCTTCAGCCGCAACCTCTCGGCCGCCGTCGCCGGGGTGGACACGCAGACGACGAAGCGGAACTCGGCGCCCGTGAGGCTCTACAAGGGGGTCGGTTTGAGGCACGCCTACTGAAAAGCTACGCAGATCGATGTTCAAGCTACGCACAAGCTACGTTGCCAGGAACGCAGAGATAAATATGCAACCGATAACGTGCCAACGACTTATAGCACGGCTACGCAGAGCTACGCTAATTCCGAGATTACGCACGCAGGACGAAGAATAGGCCATAGCAGAGTAGAAGCCACAATGGCCGGCTACGCGTAGCTCAGCGTAGCTCAACGAACTTGAGGGTTTCCCTATGACCACCGTCTGCCAGTGTCCGAATTGCGGCTGCCGACTGACGATCTCGGCCGCCGCGCAGCAGCAGCAGCAGCCGGGCCGCCGCGTGGACGGCCCCCAGCCCCAGCGACCGCCGCGCCAGCCCGCGCCGACGACGGCTGGCGAAGCCGCAGCCTACCGGATGCCGTTCGGCAAGCACCAGGGGTTGACGCTGGCCGAGGTCGACGATGTGGACCCGGATTACCTGGCCTGGGGTCTCGACAAATGGGACCGCGACCTTGGGCGGGCGACCGCGTTGTTTATGGGCTCGAAGCAGCCCCGCCAGCCCCGCCAACCCGCACCCGCGAGCGGCGGCGACCGCCGGGCCGAGCTTGTGGCGGAACTGGCCGCCGCGCCGGCGTTCGACCAGGCCGGCGGCTTCGACGACGACGTTCCGTACTGAGGAGCAACCGATGGCGACCACGAAGTTGAACCTGGCTCCAGTCCGGACGTGCGGGCCGGCGAAGCACCGGTTCCCCAGCAAGCAGGCGGCGCGTGCGGCGGCCGACTACACGGCCCGGTGCGACGCGCGCGAACGACCGACGGCCGGGCCGGTGAACACCTACTGGTGCCGGGCTTGCGGGGCCTGGCACGTCGGCCACAAGCACTGACCGGGGACGATGAGCGGGGGACAGCGGAAAGGCGTCATGGCGAATCCCAGGCCCGACAAGTTGGAGCGTCTCAGGCAGGAGGACCGGGCGATGGAGCTCCAGGGCCGGGGCTGGTCGCTGCGGCGGATCGGGGTGGAGATGGGCCTCAGCAAGAGCCAGGTCCACCGCATCCTGGACCGGGTGGCCGCCCGGGAGTTGAAGCGGCTGGGGGCGAAGTTCGAGCATCTCCGCATCCAGCAGGCGAACGAGTACGACCACATCAAGGAGGAGTGTTCCGACGGCTGGGAGCGATCGAAGCAGCCCCGGCGGATGGTCCGGCAGACGACGGACGCCGAGGGCAATGAGGTCACGATTACGACGGCCGAGGAGCGCGACGGCAACCTGGCGTTCATGGATCGGCGGATGGCGGCGATGGCGGGCAAGGCGAAGGTGCTCGGGTTGAACGTCGCCGACAAGCCGAACGACGAAGGGCCGTTCACCCTCGCCTCGCTGTCCTTGGCGATCCACGAGAGGAGTAAGGCTTATGACGAACGACTCGCTAAAGAAGCTGCTCAAGCCGAAGCCCGACGTACACGACAGGTTCAAGAACAAGCTGGTCTACCTGGACACCTACATGACGACGCTGCGGATGGTTGACGACGGCGCGACCCCCGAAGTCTGCCTCGCCCTGTGGCGTCGCGGGAACGCCCTCGTGGACGTGAGCCGGCTCGACCCCTGGGAGGAGGAGAACCTCGATTCCATCGTCATGAGGGCCGGCTCCGACGCCCTCGCCGGCCGCAAGCCGGAGCCGATCTGGTGACGCTCGACCCCTGATTCCGCGCGCGCATCCAACGACGCATTTTTGACCACCAGTGAACCCGCCATCACCATCGAGGAACCACCCCATGCCGGCAGCAACAAACACCGACCACGAAGCCGCAGCGCTCCGCTCCGTCCCGCAGGCCGCGCTCAAGGAACTGACCGCGCGGGCCGCCCGACTGCAAATCGAGCGCGACGCGATCGTCCGAGACTTCGCCCAGGGCTTCCGCCGGATCTCTCCGGAGCGACGCGACCCGTGCGACGCCGCCGACGCGATCAGGCGGCTGGCCCACGTTTTCAGCGAGCGCCGAAACGTCCGGGCTCGGCTGGCCGCCGTAGGCGTTCCGGCGCCCGACGAGGATTTGGCCGGCGAGACGTGGGACTTGCTCGGCTCGACCGAGCGAGGCGGCCATCTGAGGTCGTTCGCTTCGGCCCGGCTGAACGAGTTGGTTCGGCTCACGCTGAAGAACCGGGCCGAGGCCGAGGCCGCGAGTCTGACCATTCGGGCCGCCGTCGAGCGGAGCGACGAACCCGCCGCGCCGGACCCGCGAGAGGCCGAGATCGAGGGCCTCATGAGGCAACTCCGAGCGGAGCCGTGGCGGCTCGACGTCAACGAGAAAATCAAGCAGTCGCAGGCCGAGATGAGCCGCCCGGCGCCGGGCCTTGAAGCAAACCGCAAGGCGCTGGTTTCGGCCCACAAGGCGTTGGTCGACGCCGCGCTCGACCTGGCGACGCTCCGGTACGATCCGGAAGCCGCCGTCAAGCTGGCCGCCGCCGCCGTGGAGGCTGCTGGAGGCCCCCAAGGGCTCGCCACGGCGATTCGATCGGCCCTTCAGGCGAGCGATCGCCATGAGTCCGCCACGGCGGCCCACGGCGAAGCCAGGGGCCATGACGACAGGGCCGCTGCGATCGACGCGCAGTTGAAGCGGATCACCGACAAGTCGAGCACGCTGGCCGTCGCGCTGGCGGCCCGGCTCAAGGAAGCGAAGTCCCAAGCCAAGGCCGCCGCCGCCCGGATCGGCGACCAGGCAGAAGCCGCGCTCGAGGCGCTGGTTTCGGCGGCGTCGAAGGGCGAGCCCGGGGCCGTCGATCGCGTCGCGCGGATCGCCCGGGAAGTGCCGGACGCCTTCGTACCCGGCTTCGCGTCGGCGTGGGCCACCCCCAAGCCCGACGAAGACCAGATGCGCGGCGCGATCGCCGTGACGCTCGCCAAGCTCATGCAGTCGAAGTGACCCGGCCAACCAACTCGTTCCCGTCTCCGCTCCACCATCATCCATCCGAAAGGGAAACCTATGTCTTTGTCACTCGCTGAAGCCGACGCGCTGCTCGGCAAGACCGGCACCGTCCGCAACCCTTCCAAGGGCGTGTGGCCGCGCACGTACCGGGTCGTCGGCTACGACCCGTCGCCCGAGAACGCTCGCGAAATCGTTTCGCTCAAACTCGAATCCGTCGAGCGCGTTGCCGCCCGGCCGGTGCTCGACAACCGCGGCCAGCCCACCGGCGAGGTCATCCCCGAACATCCCGAGGTAGTCACATACGACACCCCGGCGAACTGGTTCCGGCCGGACGACGCGCCCACCGCCGCCTGAAACACCCGTAACCCGGGCGTCCGCATGGTTGACGGGCGCCCGGCGTCTTCCACCCGCACTCGAGATCGACACCGAAGGGAGGCCGGCGAATGGCTGGCGAACTCATCAGGCAGTGGGGCTGTTACGACCTGACATCCAATTCGTCCACCGCACCGCATCCACATTTAAGCATAAGCCAAGTCCCCGGCTCGTGGCTATGGGGCAGGGCCTTCCCGGCGGCGGGCGGCGTCTGCTACGGCGCGCCGTTCCGCGTCCCCGACAACGCGACGCTCGCCACCGGCATCAAGGTGGACCTGCTCGTCGTGGACGACGGCAAGGCCACGACCGACCTGGGGACCGCCGTCGTGTTCGGCGTCCGCCTCAAGAACGTGGTTGGCGGGACGGACGGCTTCTCGACCACTGACGGCGGCCCGGAGGTCGTGGCCGCGCTCACGCTGCCCGGCACGTCCGGGCTGGCGAAGATCCTGACCGTCTCCATCCCCACCGCCAGCCTGGACGGCATCGCGGCCGGCTCGACGGGCCTCATCCAGATTCGCCGGGCGGCCGAGAACTCAGGCGATACGTGCCGGGGGCGCGTGCTCCTGGCGGGCGTCGCCGCATACGCCTACTGACATCGGAGGACACCATGAGCCATACCACGAAAGAAGACCGCCGCCGGCTGGCGGACCTGACCCCGACGAGCCATCCCGGGGCCGAGAAGACTCAGCTTCGCGCCCTGGCCGACGAGATCGACGACCACGACGCCAAGCACGCCGACGACCTGGAGCCCGGCGACTACGGCGGCGTCTTCGACGACCACGACCCCGACCACGACGGACCCGACGAACTCGCCTCGATGCGGCGTCGGCTCCGCAAGCACAACCGCAAGAGCGACTGACCCGGCCTGCTCCGATCCACCAACCAACACATAAGGTAACGCAAATGGAATCTCTCAATGAGCGCATCCAAAACATCGGCCGCGCCGCGCTCGTCAGCGCGATGAACGCCGACCGCGAGGCGGAATCGCTCTTGAAACAAGCGGACCAACTGAGGGGGCGAGGTTCACTGAGGACCGACGAGCCCACGGCGCACGAGCGCGAATGCCGGGAGAAGGCCGCAAGGCTGGAGGCGTTGGCGGTCGAGAGCCGTCGCGTCGCGGAATACGCGCAGCGAGGCGTACTGTTCGCCTCGCAAAACCAGGTGAGGACCGGCCAGTTGTTCCGAGATCCGAATGCCAACCAGACGTTCAGCGAAGCGTTAGACCGGGGTTTGGTCGTCTGGGAAGGCCGGGACGAAGCGGCGTACAACTCGGAAGCCAATTCATCGCCCTATCCCCGGACTGCCTGACCGGAATCACCGCCTCGTCGGCGGTGAAGCCCGCGCCGGTTTTCACGTTGGCCGGCGCGGGCCGTCGAGGAAGTCATCGCGGGGCGCATCCCGGACCCCGATTGCAACTGAGGCGTCAACGCATCGGAGTATCGATATGGACGAAATCCAACGGCTCATCATGCAGGTTGAGGGCGAGGAAAAGCTCAAGAAGCTCACCCAATCGCAAGAGAATCAACTGAAGATCATGCGCCAACTCGTCGAGGCGTACGATCAGGGGAGGATGTCCCAGACAGCCTACGAGCAACGCATGGAAGCGACGGCGGGCGTGCTGTCACGCACCAACCAACAGATAGGCGAGGCGCAGAAAGGCGTCAAGAGCATGGGCGGAGCGCTCATGCAGGCCGGCTACATCGTGGACGACTTCGTAGCCGGGATCAACAATCAGGGCCTCGCGGGCGCGCTGGCGAACATCCAAAACAACATCCCCGGCCTGTTGAAGTCGCTCGGCAAGGGGGCCGGGCTCGCTGGCGTCGTCGGCATCGCGGGCGTTGGCGTGGCGCAGCTGGTGCGGCATTGGGACGAGTTGGCAGGGCTCTGGAAGGACGGCGGCGTCGAACAGGCCACCGAGGCGATGAAGAAGTACGGCGAGGCGGCGCAGAAAGCGGCCGACGCCTTCAATCAGCAGGTTGAAGCAGTCCGAAAGCAGAAGACGGCCGAACAGTCGGCGGCCGGCGCTGCCGTCGCGGGGGTGACGAGCGGGGCCGACTTCGACAAGGTGTTGGACCAGATCAAAGGATTCGACTCGGGGGCCATCGACAAGGAGAAGCGAAGGCTTCAAGGAGCGGCGGCGGCGCAGGACCGCATTGCGGAAGATGCGACGAGGGCGAGCCCTCTCGGAGTCGGCCCTTACGGCGTGAAAGATCCGCGCATCGCCGAGGCGCAGGCCAAGGCGAAGGAATTCCGGGACCAGATTGCAACCCTGGTCGACTCCCAGAAGAACGCGATGGACAAGGGGAAGTCTCTCATCCTCCGGGCTCGCAACGGCGACATGGACGCATACGATGAATTGCTCGCGTCCACCACCGGAGACGTTCACGACCAACTCGTTGCGGCCGACCCGAGGAAGGCCGGCATGCGGGCGAATGCTCGCGACCGGGCGAAACGGCAGATCTCCGACGCCATCAGCGACTTCATGAACCCGATCGCCACCGCGCTGAAGGACCGAAGGGCGTCCGAGAAAGCGAAGCTTGCGGACGACGCGGCGACCGACGCCTTGAACGACGTCGG
>CALCIC010000945.1 GCA_937907405.1 uncultured Isosphaeraceae bacterium
CTGCGGCGACGCCCGGCTGGCCTACGTCCTGTTCCGCAAGGTCGTCCAGGTCTGGCACGAGTCGGTCCTCTTCCGCTGGCCGTTCCTCCGCTGAGCGTCGTATCCAGGCCCCGGCCCCGTGGCGGGGCCGGGGGATCGTACCGGCCCCCTCGGAGGCCGGTTGCAAACTCATGAACCACCTATAGAACACTTTTCCGACTCTCTCGCCTGGAGGCTCGTTCGATCATGACCCCCCTGAAAACCGCCGCCGCCGTGGCCCTGGGAATGTTCGGGACCCTGTCCGCGGCCGCGTTCGCCCAGAGCGGCGCGGGCCAGGCGCCCGCCCCCCCTCGCGGCTCGACCGCCACGCTCGTGCTCGATTCGGAAGACCAGCTCGCCGTGCTCTACTGGATCGAGAAGTCGGAAGTCGCCGCGCTCCGCGAAGGGATCATCGAGAGCATGGAGCTGCGGGAAGGGGACCCGGCCGTCAAGGGCCAGCCGATCGGCCGTCTCCACCAGGAGGTCGCCGAGCTGACCGTCGCCAAGAACGAGCTGATGGCCAAGAACACCGCCGCCATCGAGAAGGGGGAGGCCGCGAGGGAGGTCGCCCTCCAGGTCGTCGCCCGCAACAAGCTGCTCAACGAGCGCAAGCCGGGCATGGTCTCGCAGGAAGACGTCGCCAAGGCCCATGGCGAGCTCAAGGTCGCCGCCGCCCAGATCAAGGAAGCCCAGGAACAGATCGCGATCAACAAGGCCGAGCTCGACCTGGCCAAGCAGTTGCTCTTGGAGCATACGATCGTCGCGCCGTTCGACGGCGTCGTCATCAAGCGGATGAAGCACCCCGGCGAAAGCGTCCGGGCCAACGAGGCGGTCGTCGAGATCGGCAACCTCTCCCGCCTTCGCGCCGACTTCTTCGTGCCGCTCGAATACGCCTCGCGCGTCAAGGAAGGGCAGGTCGTCGAGATCCAGCCCCGATTGGCCGGCGGCCGCGGCGACCAGCCCCTGGAGCGGAAGACGTTCCGCGGCAAGATCGCGTTCGTGAACCCCGAGATCCAGGCGATCGCCGAGACCGCCGTGCTGATCCGCGCCGAGTTCGAGAACCCGAACTTCGAGCTTCGGCCGGGCTTCAAGGCGGTGGCGACCGTTTATCTGACCGACGACGTCGCCGCGCGAATTCCCCCGCCGTCCACGCGTTGAGCGCCGGCGCCGGCGGCGGCGGCGGCGGCTTCCGGTTTTCCCATTCGACCCTGTGACGAGTCGTCCCTCGCACGGCCCCCGAGGATCGTCGATCGATGAGCGCAGCTCCCACCACGGCCCCCGAGACCCCCTACGGGCAGGCCGCCGAACACCTGAAGGTCAAGCTCCGGCCCGACCTGGTGGTCCAGCCCCAGTTCTACGAGGGGATGACCCACTACGTCGTCA
>CALCIC010000946.1 GCA_937907405.1 uncultured Isosphaeraceae bacterium
ATACGAGATTACAAGGTGACTGGAGTTCAGACGTGTGCTCTTCCGATCTGATCGTCGCGGCGAACACGTTCTCAATCCGTGCGGAGGCGTCTGATTGCGCTTCCTCTCATTATCGACCGCCAGACTGGGCCGTCAACGCACGGGCGCACGAAATCTCAATCGTCTAGAGCGTCGAAATCCATCCAGTCGGACCTGGATCTTCGTCCAACTCAGGGAATCGTCACAAAAACTAGGCGCGAGGCGCCAGGGAGGATTTCGCGCGCGACGTCGCGAATTCCAGGGCGTCCTCGGCGCCGAAAAGTCCATAGATCGTCTTTGTGTACTCGAATGCGTCCTTGATTCGCGCTTCGGAGGCCGACTCGCCGGTCGTCTCGACTCCACCGATCACGACGAGCCGACGTGGGGCGATGAGCGCGGCGATGCGTCCCACGTCTCCCTGCCGCAAGAGCTTGGGGGCGACCAGTCCCATCGGCAAGCCGCGCCAGGCCGACTCGTCAGGGGGGGAGAATCCGACCAGGCCGCGTTCCACGCAGACGGTCTGAACCCGCGCGTCGAACCCGCCGGCCAGGATCGCCACGAGTCCGATCGGTCCGGTCGCGTCCAGTGCGATCGGCGCGTCGGGGATGGTCGGCCCCAGGCCTCGGGGGGGATCCTGGACGACCGAGGAGAGCGCCTCGATCCACTGAAGCAGGTCGCCGACCCACTGGCCGAGCAGCGGACGCCCCAGCCACACGCCCCATTCGGCCTCGTTATGATCGGCCACGCCGTGGACGAGGGAGGTCTTCGGCTTTCGCTTGCCGGTGGCCCTCAGCTCGACGCAACATGCCGCATGGCCGAGGTCGGTCCACGGCTTGCAGAGGTCGCGGGCCGAGGCGGGTTCCAGGTCGCCGTTCGCGATCACGACCGCCGTCCCGCGCGACGGCTCGTCCGCCAGCGGCCTGAACATCAGGCCGCTCAGCGTGATGCCGGGCTCGGGCGCGATCGTGATTGTCAGGAGCTTTTCCTTGGCGTCCCACGCCAAAACCGGGCGGGGAGGGGGGACCTCGGGGAAGCCGCCGAGCACCTCGCCGCGAAGTCCCGCCTTCATCCCGAGAGCTTCCGCTTCCCATGCCTGTCGATGATCGGGAGCCGGCGGAAGCGCTTCGAGCCGCGCCCGGCTCTCACGATGGACGAAAACCGGGATGGTCACGATCGACGCCGGTCGTGACGCGGCGTCGGGATAGCATCGGAGGTCGGCCGGTTCTTCCGTTTGAATCTCAGGCTCGGCGACGGGCGAACCGTCTCCCCGGCCGCGGAGCCACCGGTCGAGCCAGCCGTACATGGCCTCGCGCATGGTCTTGTCGTAGCCGTGCCCCGCGTCGACCGGCAGGTGGCGGACGCGTTCGGCGGCGTCGAGCAGTCTGAAGCGTGATCGAGCGTAGTCGAGGCTCTTGGCCGCCTCTTCCACGCTGAACTGGCGGGCGTCGCGGGTGGCGCTGACGACCAGGAGCGCCCGGGGGGCCGTCATCGCCAGCAGGTCGCCGGTCAAGCCGTAAGACAGGCCGCTTGGGTTGACCTCGCAGACGCAGCAAGCCGCTTGCAGATAAGCCTCGTAGGTGCCGACCCCGCAGACGGGGACGACGGCCTGGAATCGGTCGTCGGTCGCCCCCGCGTACAGCGACTGGTTGCCGCCTCCCGATGCGCCGGTGACCGCGAGCCGGGCCGGGTCGACCTCGGGACGGGAGATCAGATAGTCGACCGCTCGGCGGTTGTCGTAAGCCTGGAGCCCGATCAACGGTACGTCGGCCGGCCACAGCGAGGCGCCGAGGAGCGCGCCGTGATAGGTGCCGGGGCCCGGCTCTACGGCCCGCTCGCCGGCGCCGAAGGCGTCGACGCAGAGACAAACGTACCCCAGCTTCGCCAGTCCGATGCAACGAACCTGGACCCCCGGGTCGATCCGCGCCCAGCTCCAATGGCCATGCACGCAGAGGACCGCGGCGCTTCGGCCCTCAATCGGCTCGGGCCGATAGAGGTTCGCCGTTACGCGGACCCCGGGGCGGCTCTGGAAGGTCAGCCGCTCAATCACGTAGCCCGGCCTGGCGATCGAACCGAGTATCTCGGGCTCAAGATCGCAGGGTTTCGCGGGAACCACCCCGAATGAGTCGCGAAGGCCGTCGGCGACGGCTTTCAGTCGCGTTTCCCAGCCGTCGAGGGTCGTCGGCGCGACGATCGGCCGTCGGGCGCTCGGCGCCGAGTTCCTGACGAACGCCGGATACTCCTCCCGGGCCGCTTCCGAATCCTGAATTGCTCGCATCTCTCGCCCCCCGCCTCAATCTAGAGCGGTTTCCTGATGGGTTGCGCAGTTCGCCGCTGGGACTCGACCGTTCG
>CALCIC010000947.1 GCA_937907405.1 uncultured Isosphaeraceae bacterium
GCGGCCTTGCTGCGCCGCGCCGTGCAAATCGACGTCGCGACCGACGGTCGGATCGTCCTGCAAAACTTCGAAATCCCCGTCCTTGGCTCGCTCGAGATCGCGCTGCTGGAGGCGGTCCAATGACGATTACCGGCTTTACGGCCCAGGCGGACATCGTGGGGAGGCGCGTTCAGGTGGCCTGGGAGTTCGTGCCGGCAGCCGGCGAGACCCTGGCCGACGTCCCGCGTCTGTCGCTGCGACGCAAGGAGCGGGACTTCGCCTTTCCAGCGAGTGTACCGTCTCCCGACCCCTACCTCGTTTACGACTCGAACCTGTTTCCCCCGGCTCCCGCGCCGGGTTCGCTCACCGTCACCGACCTGGACGGCTGGGAAAAGACCGTGAATGCCGAGCGGCACGTCTTCGAGCCCATCTCGGTAGCGATCGCAACCGCCGGCCGCTTCGTTGAGGTCTTGCGCCGAACGACGGTCACGGTCTATGACTCCAGCGGCACGCCAATCCGCCAGCGCGTCGAGATCGTAGACGTGGGGGGGGCGCCCGGCGCCCTCCAGGCGAACGAAGTCTATTACTACCAGCTCTTCGGCAACGACCTGCCCCCCCATGGAGACGCCGCCGCGCCCTATCGCAGCTCGACCATGGTGACCGACAGCTACGGGCAGAACAGGACGTTGTACTTTTCGCTGCCCGAGGTTTATCGCCGCCATGACGTGGTGACCCGGCCCGCTGCGCCGGGAAGCGACAGCGTGCCCGAGCTGTCGGCCAGTTTCGGCCAACTGCGCCGGTTTCTGGACCCGTTCGGGATCGCCGGCGACTCGCTGCGCGGCGGCGCCGAGGGCCTGCGCACGCTTCACGACGTCGATCAGGTCGAAGCGAAGTACCTCTCCTGCCTGGCCCAGTGGATCGGCTGGGACCTGGGCGTCGACGTCGAGATTCCGCTCAGGCGCAATGAAATCAAGACGGCCAGCCGGCTCTACCGCCTGGTCGGCACGCTTCCCGGGCTGCGGACGCTGGTCACTCAGTCCACGGGCTGGGTTACTCAGGTGAGCGAGTTTGCGCAGAACATCGCGCGGTCGAACCAGCCTCCCAGACGCAACCTGTTCGCCATCACGCCGGGGGCGGACGGCAAGACCTGGCGCGGCACGGACGACGCCGCCGAGCTGCTTGGTTTCGGCGCCTTGAACAATCAGGCCGTGGGGGGGCCGGGGGGCGCCACGCTCGTCGGGACGATCGGCGAACCGTTCGCCCTACGGCCCGGGACGTCGCTCACAATCGGGGTGGACGGCCTGCCGCCGGCAACGATGCAGTTCGGGTCGGCCGACTTCGCCGACGTCGCCAAGGCGACCGCGGCCGAGGTCGCCGCCGTCCTGAACCGGACGTTTCCCGAAGCGCGCTGTCAGGCTCAGGGGGGAAAGCTCTCGATCTCGTCGCTGACTTCCGGCGGCATGTCGCAGCTCCAGATTTCGCCCGCCGCCACCAGCCTTGTCTCGCTTGAAAATGCACCCGCGGGCCGCCTCTCCACCGCGACCGACTCTGTGCAGAGGCTCCGGCTTTTTTATGAAGCCTGGGAGACGCCCACGGAGCCCCAACCAGGCCTGGGCGCAATCTCCGGGGCCGCCGCCGCAACCAGCCCTTCGGCCGCCGCCACCGGCGGCTATGTGCTGCGCCGAATCCACTACAAGACGTTCGTTGACGGCCAGTGGCGCAATTCCCAACCCGTCTTCGCCGATCGAGTCACGGCCCAGGCCGACCCCGCCGTCGTGATCTTGCCGGGCGATCGCGTCTGGGTCGCCTGGATCGACGACCCCATGACCTCGCGGAGCAGTTTGCACTACGGCCTGGGAACGTCTCGTCCCGCGTTCCCGGCCCGGCTGGTCGGCCAGGAGCGCGAGCCTTTCTTGCTTAAGGATGGCACGGTGCTGAGCCTGGCCGGCAACTGGAGCGGTCTCGACGTATACACCGTGCGCCAGGCGGATTTCGCCGACGTCGCCAAGGCGACCGCCACAGAGCTGGCCGCGGCGATGAACGCTCAGTTGACGCGCGCCGACGCGGCTCGGGAGCCCAACGGCGCAATCAGCTTGACCACGAAAACGGGTGGCGACGAGGCGCGGTTGACCATCGATCTGTCGAAGTCGACGACGGCTCGCGCTTTGGGCTTCGACAATCGAACGTTCGCTGGAACACCCGGATCGTGGAGCGATGAGATCGACTGGTCGCCGCCCAGGTCGCTGGTCTCCGTTCCCACGAGTTGGCACGCGGAAGTCGTGGCCGTGAATGATCCCGCGGGGGGCGTGCGGGTCGCGTGGGCCATGTACCGGGCGGGGCTCTGGAGGATCGCGTCCGTCCACTGGTCGGAAGCCATTCTCGTGGCCACGTCGAACGGCCTGTTCCGGCAGAACGGCGCGGGGGATTGGGCCTCATTGGCGGGCTTGCCTTCCAACGACGTCCGGTCGATCGCCCTGGATTCCAACGGCACGGCCTGGATCGCCACCGGAGCGGGCGTGGTGCTGCGGCGCCCAGATGGAACGATCTCTGCGCTGGCTCCCGCGCTCCCATCCCCTGACGTTCGTGACCTGGTGTTGGCGCCAGACGGCACGGCCTGGTTCGCCACGGCCGGAGGGCTTTCCGCACTAGACCCCAGCGGCGCCGTCACCAGGTGGACGACGGGCAGCGGCTTGCCCTCCAACGATGTGAAGGCGCTGGCCCTCGGGGGCGATGAAACGCTCTGGATCGCAACGGCTCTCGGCGCCGTGCGGCGCGGAGCTGATGGTTCGCTTCAGACGTTCGGCGCGAGCAAGGGAATGCCGGCCGACCTCGTGCGGGGAGCGGCGGTCAACGCTCTGGGGACGGCCTATCTCGCGACGGCCTCGGGCCTGGCGATTTTCTCGGCGTCCGGTGGTCTCACGACGATCGACGCCGCGGGCGGCCTGGCTTCGTCTGATACGCGCGCGGTCGCCGTCGCCGCGGACGGCACCCTCTGGGTCGCGACCTCGGCGGGAGTCAGCCGGCGGTCCACGGCCGGCGCGTGGGCGACCATCGATACATCCCATGGACTCGCCAGCAACGACACGCGCGGCCTTTCGTTGGCTCCAGACGGTTCGACGTGGGTGGGGACCGCGGCCGGCGCGTGCATCATCGCCGGCGACGGCACGGTCAAGAGGGTTGACCTCGTGGGTGGCGGCGCCGCGAACCCGGCCGTGAGTGACGTGCATCTGGGCGCGTCTTCCGTGCAAGATCTGGCCGTCGGCGAGGGTGGGAACCGCGAGCCATGTCTCACGGTCGACGCCGACGACCGGATCTGGCTGATCTGGTCCCGCCGCCTTGCCAGCGGCCTGACCGGCGAGAGCTGGGGGCTGTTGTACAGAATCTACGACCCCGGGACCCTGAGTTGGGGCCCCGAGACCACCTTGACCTCTCCTCCCGCCGGCGGTAGAGCCGCGGACCGCACCCCCAGCGCGCTGAGCCAGGCGGCCGGCTTGCAGGTCTACTTCGCTTCGGACAGGGGGGGCGGAACCGGATTGTACTCCGTGAGCGTATCGCTGGCCGGCGCGGTTGCGGCGCTGGAAGCCCTGCCCACCGATGCGTCTTCCGACCTATCGCCCGCTCCGGTCACGATCGACGGCGGCACGTGGATTCTCTATCGGGGCGACGCCAACGTCGCGCTCGCGCAAGCGAACCCCTTGCCGAAGACGGGGATCAGCGTGCGGGTCCCCGAAAACGTTACGCTCAGGCGTTACGCCGGCACCGTCGGCGCAGACCTGGGCGACCTCAACCGCCTACGCACGCGCCTGGTCTTCGGCGACATGCAATGCTACACGCCGAACCGACCCGACGGCGCCGCGCTGGTGGATAGCGAGCTGTACACGCGCGGCACGGTGGGCCTGTACGTCAGCCGCGCCAACCAGCGATCTGATCTCACCCAGCAAGAGGTCGACCGCCTGCGCGAGCTGATTCAGCG